>QKDA01000086.1 GCA_003246765.1 Spirochaetales bacterium
CCCCCGCCACCCGGAAGGCCGTCCTCTTTTTCGTCCGCATCGACTCAGACGGCGCGGTGGTGCGTACCGAGGTTTCCCGGGAGGTACCGAAGACGGACTCTCCCATGTCGGAGGCCCTCAAGGCGCTCCTCGCGGGGCCCTCTTCCGCGGATACCCCCAAGGGGCTGAGATCCCTCGTTCCCCCGGGCACGAGACTGCTCTCGGCCTCGGTTAAGGACGGGGTGGCCCTCATAAACCTGAGCGAGGAATTCCAGTTCAACCAGTTCGGCATCGAGGGCTACATAGGGCAGCTGGCCCAGGTGGTTTTCACGGCCACCGCCTTCCCCACGGTCAACTCGGTGCAGTTCCTGATCGACGGGCAGCGAAGGGAATACCTCGGCGCCGAGGGCGTATGGATCGGCACGCCCCTTTCCCGGGACAAGTTTTAATGGACAATCGCAAAGCGGCGGAAATAGCGGAAAAACTCGAGGGATCCATAGCCGAGGTATTCGTCGGCTCAGGGGAATCGGTACGGCTTGCGGTCCTCGGGCTCCTCGGGGGAATGCACGTCCTGGTGGAGGATATACCGGGGGTCGGCAAGACTACCCTGGCGGTCGCCCTGGCGCGCTCGGCGGGACTCAGCTTTTCGCGCATCCAGTTTACGCCGGACCTCCTGCCCGCGGACGTCCTGGGCTCGAGCCTGTGGGATCCCTCGAAAGGGGAGTTCATCTTCCGTGAAGGCCCCGTAAACGCCCAATGCGTTTTAGCGGACGAGCTTAACCGGACCTCCCCCCGCACCCAGTCGGCCTTCCTCGAGGCCATGCAGGACGGCAGGATCACCGTGGACGGCCTTACCCGGAACCTTCCCTCTCCCTTTTTCCTTATCGGAACCCAGAATCCCGCGGGCTTCGCGGGAACCTTTCCCCTTCCCGAGGCGGAGCTGGACCGCTTCGCCCTTTCCTTTACCCTGGGATACCCCACCGCCGAGGCGGAAGCGGAGATCCTGAGGAGACGGGGCCTGCCCGGGGAGAACAGGGCCCTGGATGGGCTTCAAGCCGTCACGGGTCCCGCCGAGATAGAGGAGGCGCGGAAGGAGATCTCGGGGATTCACCTGGCGGAGACGGTGCGGGACTACCTCGTTTCGATCGTCCGCGCCACCCGGAACCACCCCCACGTACGCCTGGGGGCGAGCCCCCGCTCGGCTATCTACCTTCAGCAGGCCGCCAGGGCCCGCTCCGCCTGCGCGGGCAGGGACTACGTCATGCCCGAGGACGTGGAGGCCATGGCGGCCCCGGTGCTCTCCCACCGCATCCAGCTTTCCTCCCAGGCCAGGCTCGAGCGGGTCGACGCCGCGGCCTGCGTAAGGACCATCGCCGCAGGGATCGGCAAGCCCACGGGTCTTTGACGCCATGAGGGTCAGGATCAAGCCGGCGGCCCTCGCGGCCTTTCTCACGGTATCCTTCATCGTCGGGACCTTCGCGGATCTCGCGGGCCCCCTTTCCGCCTTCGTCGCCGTCTTTCCCCCCGCCCTCGCCCTGGTTTCCTGGGCCCACCTGGTCCTCTCTTGGCGGTATTTTTCCTTCCATCAAGAATTCTCAACGGACCATCCACAAAAGGGCGAGACGGTCCGATACGCCCTTCACGGGATCAACGAGGGGTTTTTCCCCCTGGCCCCGGGGGAGTGCGGCTTTTCGCGGCCCGGCCCCCGGGAGGTTATCGCGGCCCGGGTAGCCACCCCCGCGGCGCCGGGGGAAGAAATCGCCCGACGGGAAGACATTCACTGTCCCTGGAGGGGAACCTACGTGATCGGCCTTACGGAGATCCGGTTCCGGGATGCCCTCTCGATGGTGGAAATCGCGGAGGCCACCGAGCCGAGAACCTTCTACGTTTACCCGGAGCTGGTGAGTCTCGATCCCGCCGTCACGGCCCTGGCCCATTCCTCCGGAGGCGACCGGCCCGCCTCGGGAATCACCGACGAGGACGCGTCCATTTTCGAGTACGTCGCCCCCTTGAGGGGGGGTGAGACGAACCGGCGCATAGCCTGGAAGCGCTGGGCCGCCACGGGAACCCCCGCCCAGATCGTCAGCGGCCGCTCAAGCTCCGCGGCGCTGCGGCTGGTACTCGACCTCAGGCCCTGCTCGCCCCATCGGCCCGAGCGTCTCCAGGCGGAAGACCTCGCCACCAGCGCGGTATTTTCGGTGCTTAGGGAATTCGCCCGGCAGGAAATACCCGTGGAGTTCATCCTCGGGGGGGACGACCGGGGGATCCTCGTCGACAGCGAGGAAAGCTTTCTCATGGTCTTCGACTCCTCCACGAACATCATCTTCTCGGACCGGAGGTTTCCCGCGGCGGCCTTTACCCCCGGCCCCCAGGCGCTCCTCGTGACTACCCGGAACCTGGCCGAATCCGACGGGCCGGACCTCTTTTCCTACTACGAGGAAACCCTCGCCCGGGGTTGGGAGCCCCATATTCTCGCCTGCCCGCCCCCCCGGGAAGCGGAAGAAACCCGGCGGGCGGCGGAGGCCCTGACCGAACGGAGGACTGCCCTGGGAGCCCAGGGTCTCCTCGCGGTAGCGTCGGGGGATAACGGGGCCAAGGAGCTTGTTCATGTCCTTAAGCCCTAAGCCCTTCAGGCTCCGCGCGGCCCTTGCGTCCCTGGTCCTGACCGGAACGCTCGGAACGCTTCCCCTCTACGCCTTCGCCCGTCTCGTGAGGGCCGAGGGTCCCCTTAATATCCTGTTGGCCTGGTCGCTGATTTCGGCCCTGCTCCTCCACGGCGCCCTGAGGCTGCCCCCGGCGAACCGGGCCGCCGGCGCGCTTAAGGCCGCGGCGGCGGCGGTTATCCTCTCGGGGCTTTCGGTGATCCTCCTCCAGGTCAACGTAGCCCAGCGGTCCCTGGCGGAGGCCTGGCTGGAGCTGGCCCGCAAGGGAGATCCCTTCGGCTTTTTTTCCTTCTTCGCGGCGGAAATATACGCGGCCCTTTCCCTCGCTCCCTCGGCCCTGCTCCCCGCGCGGAAGCCCGCGGCGGCGGCGGCGGCCCTGGGGGCGGTAAACGCCCTGTGCGCCGGTATCATCCTCGGAAGCCCGCCCTTCCTCGCCCTGGCGGTGCTCCTCTCCCTGGCCCTGGCCCTGGCCCTGGGCTCGGGGAGCCTTCGCTACCGTCTCCTTACCGCCTCGGTTCCCTTCTTGGGGGCCGCCGCGCTTTCCCTCTCCTGGTCCCTCTACACCGATACCGAGGGAAACCGCCTCGACCTCCCGCGGCCCCCGGACCTCACCTCCCTTATCGCCTCCCTGGCCCCGGACTTTCCTCTCCTGGTAGACGTTCCGGGCTACGGGCTTTCGGTGGGGTCGGGAACCCTTCCCTCCAGGGTATTTCTCTCGTCCCGCCCCCTTTTCAGCGCCGCCGGGGAACCGGGCAGCACCCATTACCTGGCGGATTCCCGCTATGCCCGCTGGAACGGGGAGGCATGGGAAAGCGAAACCCTGCAGGACAGTCCCCTGCCGCTTGCAGACTCTCCCCAGCCGGGAAGAGGGGGGCTTACCCTCACCCTGAGGGAAGACTTCTACCCCTCCATCCCCGTGGAATGGAACACCGCCGGGGTATGGCTTCACGGAGGGATCCCCGACAAGGCGAGGGCGACCCGGGAGCGGGGGGTTCTCTTCGCCCCAAGCGCCCGCCGGGGCACTCAGGCGACCCTCTATTCGGGAGCGCCCGAGGCAAACGCGCCCGAAAACCCGGGAGGAGGGCTGAACCCCCTGTGGCTCGACACATCCTTTTCCACGGAGCGCATGCGGGCCCTTGCGGGAGAGCTCCTCGAGCGGGCCCGTCAGGGTATCCCGGCGGAAACGGGATCTCCCGAAGGGGATGAGGAGGGCGTTCGCCGCCGGTTCGCCGGGGAGCTTTTGCGCTATTTCGCCGAAGGTTTCGAGTACTCCCTGAACGCGGGGAATCCCCCGGCGGGGAAGGACCGGAACGACTGGTTTATTTTCGAGAGCCGAAAGGGGTTTTGCTCCTATTTCGCGAGCGCCTGCGTCATGCTCGCCCGGGAGGGCGGGATACCGGCACGCCTGGCCGAGGGATTCCGGGTTACCCTGGGGGAGCGGGGAGAGGCGCTGATCACGGGGAATAATGCCCATGCCTGGGCCGAGCTCTATCTCGACGGCGACTGGCGGACGGTGGAACCCACCCCGCCCTACGCCTCCGACGATCCCTTCGCCTGGACCCGAAGCGACGACGGGGCGACCCTGCGCCAGCTCCAGGCGGTTCGGGGAGTCCCTTCCCGGGAAGCCGCCGCGGTTCCGCAGAGGAATCCGTCCGCCCGGGAACTCGCACGGCTCGCGCTCCCCCCCGCGGCGGCCCTTGCGGGCCTGGCAGCCGCGATCCTTTTCCTGCGCGCCCTGTTTCTCGGGGAGCGGGGAAAGGCCGTCAGGAGGGCCCGCGCCCTGGTCCGAAGGGCGAAGCGGGCGGGGATTTCCCCGCCGGAGATAACGGGATGGATCGCGTGGAAAGAGGCCGCTTCCGGGGTCCTCGGAGAAAGGAGGGGGCGGGAGGCGGAAGAGGCGGCGGATGAGATGATTCGTTGGGCCTACGGGAAACGGGCTGACGTTAGGGGGAAACCTCGGGGATCTCGATTCGGGTAACCGATCGCGGGCGCCGGGTTTCGGGGTCCAGCGACAGGAGAAGCCCCCTCAGGGCCCCGGCCGCGTCGGGCAGTTCCATGCGGTACAGGACCTGGGTCACGTTTCGCTTCACCGCGATCTTGGGATCCGATCCGATCACGGACCTCATGGGACCGGTCATGCCGAGGTCGCTTTGATAGGCGGTCCCCTTCGGAAGAAGCCGCTCGTCCGCCGTCTGCACGTGGGTATGGGTGCCCGCCACCGCGGCGGCCCGGCCGTCGAGATAGAGCCCCATGGCCTCTTTCTCCTCGTTCGATTCAGCGTGAAAGTCCACCAGGGGGATCACGTCCGGAGGAAGGCCCGCGAGGATTCCGTCGGCGGCGCGAAAGGGACAGTCCAGGGCGCCCATGTCCTCCCGTCCCTGCAGGTTTATCACCGCGAAGCGGAACCCCGACTTCTCGAAAATTCCCCAGCCCCGGCCCGGGACCCCCTCGGAGGGAAAGTTCGCGGGCCTGAGCGCCCGGATTTCCGAGTCGAGATAGGGCCAGAAGTCCCTCTTCTCAAAGCTGTGGTTTCCGCCGGTAATCACGTCGGCGCCGCAGCGGAAGAGGGCCTCCCCGTCCTCGGGGGAGAGGCCGATGCCGGCGGAGGCGTTTTCGCCGTTCATTACGCAAAAGTCAACGCCCTCGGCGGCAAGGAAGGACGGAAGCAGGGAAGCGGCGCAGCGCATGCCCACGGGCCCGAACACGTCGCCGCCGAGAAACACCCTCAGTTCGTCATTCTTCATCCGTGTAAACCGCCGTCCTCAAGCTGTTGATTATGCCGAGCCTCCAGGGCACTTCCCGGTCCGCCAGGGCGCGTACGGCGCGTTCGATGTCGTAGGGAATCCTGACCACCGTGAAGCTCTCCCGGTCCCCGTCGATCTCGAGGATACCGAAGGAGGCCCGGTTGTCCCGGTCCAGGGGTTTACCCAGGCTCCCGGGATTGTAAATGCGGCAGGAGCGGACCGCCTGAACCCGGGGAACGTGGGTATGGCCGCATACGTAAATTATGCGCCGGTCTGCCTCAAGGCCCTTTTCGTCGAGGGTTTCCTCGTCCGAGCCGTGGCGGCCGTGCACCAGGTCGATTTTCCAGGGGCCCTCGGCGAAGGAATGCCTCACCTTGAGATCCTTAAGCCACTGGAGGCTTTCGGGACTGAGCTGGGAACGGGTCCAGCGGCAGTGAACCACGCCTTCGGGGCTCCCGAAATAGGGGTTGTGGTCCAGGGCATGCTCATTGATGACGTAGCGGTCGTGGTTGCCCGCGAGAAAGACCTTGGCGGGGATGGACCTCAGGAGACTCACGGTCTCCTCCGGGAAGGGCCCGAGGTTCACGTAATCGCCAAGGAAATACAGGGGCAAGCCCGCAAGGCCTTCCTTATCAAGGTAGGCGAGGAAGGCCTCGAGCGCGGGAAGGTTTGCATGAAGGTCCGAGGCGAAAATGAATTTCATGTGGGATTCAGTATAATCCATGATTTACCCCTTATCAATCGCCGTTTCGCCCGCCCTTGCCCGCGGTTCCCCCTGCGGGTATAGTAAAACCATGAAAAACGACTGTAGACGCGGCGCCATAGCCCTTTTAGGCGCCGCCGTAATCGCCGCGGGACTGACGGTTTCCTGCGTGCCCCGGGGAGACGCTGCCCGGTCGTCAGGCAGCCCCGCGGCGTCAGGCCCCGGCCCTCTCGATTCAGCTCCCCGCCGCATCGTCTCCATGGCGCCGGCCTATACGGCCATCCTCGTGGACCTCGGCCTTGCCTCCTCCCTGGCGGCTTGCGACACATGGTCCCCCCGGGAAGAAGGAATGGCGGAGGATCTCCCCCGCTTCGACATGATGAGGCCCGACGCGGAGCGACTGGCTGCCCTGGAGCCCGACCTGGTCCTGGTATCGGAGATGACCAAGCAGGGAACCAGCGCCGACCCCTTCAAGCCCCTTTCAGACTCGGGAATTCGGGTAGAATACATCCCCACGAGTTCCAGCATTGAGGATATACGCAGGGATACCCGGCGCATCGCGGCCCTGGCGGGAGCCTCCGCCCGGGGAGAGGAACTCCTCGCGGCCATGGACAAGGCCATTGAGGAGATACGCGCCGTGGCGCGAACCATCCCCGAGAATACACGCCGAACCGCGCTATTCGAGATATCCCCGGCCCCCTATATTTACAGCTTCGGCCGCGGGGTCTATCTCCACGAGCTTCTTGAGGCGGCGGGAGTAAAAAACGCCCTCGCCTCGGAGGAAGGCTGGATTTCCGTCAGTTCCGAGGCCGCGGTTGCCTCAAACCCCGACGTGATACTCACGAACGCCGATTTCGGAAGCGACCCGGTAAAGGAAATCCTCTCCCGTCCGGGATGGGAGGGCATCAGCGCGGTCCGGACGCATCGGGTCTTTTATATCGACAACGACTCAAGCTCCCAGCCGGGGCCGAGAATCGTTAAGGCCCTCGGGGAGATCGCGAAGGCGGTGTATCCCGAGTACTTCCGGTGAGGGGTCGCGGCTTGAGCGGCAAGAGAGCGCGGATTAACCCCGCGGCGGCCCTCGCGGCAGGGGTCCTTCTCAGCGTCCTCTCCCTGGTCATCGCCTCGGCGGCGGGTTCCGTCGCGGTTCCCCCCCTCGCCGTTGCCCGAATCATCCTCGAACGGTCCCGTGAAGCCCTCAGCCTCGGGGCCCTCGCGCCGCGTCTCGACGACGTAAACCCCGCCTGGGCGGGCATCGTATGGAATCTCAGGCTTCCCCGCGCCCTTTTGGCCTGGCTTTCGGGGGCAGCCCTCTCCGTAAGCGGGGCGGTCATGCAGTCCACCCTCAGGAATCCCCTGGCCTCGGCCTATACCCTCGGGGTTTCGTCCGGGGCAAGCCTCGGGGCGGGGCTCGTGATCGTGGGCGCGGGGGCATTCCCCGCCCTGGCGCCCCTGACGGGGCTCTCCGTTCCCGCCGCGGGCTTCCTTTTCGGGCTTCTTTCCATCGCCCTGGTCATGCGCTTTTCCAGGGCAGTGGATCCCCGGCTGGACAACGCCACCATCATCCTCTCGGGAATGGTCTTTTCCCTTTTCGTCAGCGCCGCCCTCACGGTGCTCTCGGCCCTCTCGGGGAAGGAAATTAACCGCCTCGTGTTCTGGCAGATGGGAAGCTTCGCCCTCAAGGGATGGGCACCCCTGCCCACGGTGGCCCTCTTTTTCGTCCTTAGCCTGGCAGCGCTCCTCTCCCGCTCGAGGGAGCTCGATCTCCTTTCCTTCGGGGAAGACGAGGCCTCCGCCATCGGGGTTTCCGCAGGCCTGGCAAAGACCCTCCTCGTGGGACTCGCGTCGGTTCTCGCGGGCATCGTCGTCGCCTTCGCGGGGGTCATCGGCTTCATTGACCTCGCGGTGCCCCACGCGGTACGCCGGGCGGCGGGTCCCTCCCACGCGGTGCTCCTGCCCCTTTCCGCCCTCATGGGGGGGAGCCTCATGACCCTGGCGGACCTGGCGGCCCGAACCGCCCTGCCCCCGCTGGATCTCCCCGTAGGGGCGGTGACGGCCCTTTTCGGGGCCCCCTTCTTCGCCTGGGTCTTTTTCGCCTCCCGGAGAGAAGGCCGATGAGCGGGGGACGGGAACTCCTGCGGGCGGAGGGACTCTGCGCGGGCTACGGCGGCCCCCGCTCAGGCGCCGACAAGGACGTTATCTCGCGGGTATCCTTCACCCTCCGGGAAGGGGAAAGGCTCTGCGTCATCGGCCCCAACGGCTGCGGCAAGACCACCCTCCTTCGGGTCCTGGCGGGGACCCTGCCCTACCGGGGAAGCCTGCTTTTGGCCGCCGGAGAGGACGAAGGGGGCTTTCGGGAACGCCGAACGCTGAAAAACCGGGAGGCCGCCCGGGAAACGGGCTTTCTCGCCCAGCTTTCGGCGGCCTATTTTCCCTACACCGTGAGGGAAACCGTCGAACTGGGCCGCTACGCCCGGTCCCGGCCTTCGGCCTTCCCGACGATGAGCGACGAAGACCGGCTGGCGGCGGGCAGGGCCATGGAGGACGCAGGGGTGGAAACCCTGAAAGACGAGGAAATAGGCCGCCTTTCGGGAGGCCAGCTCCAGCGGGTATTCTACGCCCGAACCCTGGCCCAGTCACCTTCCATCCTGCTCCTGGACGAACCGACCAACCATCTGGACCTGCGCTACCAGCTCGAGCTGGTAGCCCGGCTGCGCTCATGGACCGGCGAGGGGAACCGGGGGGCGGTGGGGGTTTTCCACGATCTCTCCCTGGCCCTCGCCTTCGCCGACCGGTTCATCCTCATGGACAGGGGAACCATTACAGACCAGGGCGACCCCCGCGAGGTCGTGCGGGGCGAGGCGATCAACCGGGCCTACGGGATAGACGTGGCCAAGTCCATGGCCGCACTTTTCCAAGGCTGGTGAAATACACTATAGTCAAGCCATGATCCATCGCATCGGAAACCTCGTCCCGAACGTCCACGAGTCGGCCTTTATCGCCCCCACCGCCGAGGTGGCGGGGAGCGTCACCCTCGCCCAGGACGCGTCCGTGTGGCCCTCAGCCTCCCTCCGGGGAGACGTGGGGGAGATTCTGGTGGGGGAACGCTCCAACGTGCAGGACGGGGCGGTGCTCCACTGCGACCGCGGCATTCCCACGGTCATCGGCCGGGAGGTTACTATAGGCCACGGGGCCATCGTGCACTCCGCCGACATCGGCGACCGGGTTCTCGTCGGCATGGGAGCCATCGTCCTCGGGGGAGCCCGCATCTCCCGCGATTCAATAGTGGGAGCCGGGGCCCTCGTCACGGGGGGCAAGGAATTTCCCCCGGGAACCCTCATCCTCGGGTCTCCCGCCAAAGCCGCACGGGAGCTTACGGAGGCGGAAATCGCGTCGATCGCGGAAAACGCCGAGGAATACCGCCGCCTCGCCCGGGAAGCCCGCGACTCCTGGCGGGAAGAGGGGCATCAGTGACCCTCCGGGACATCGTTGAAAGCCTGCCCGCCCACGTGGTGTGGGGGGCGGAGGGCTTCGCCGAACAGAAGGTGTGCCGCGTTATTGCAGGCGACCTCATGAGCGACATGCTCCTGTCGGTGGAGAGCGACGCCCTTATGGTCACGAGCCTCGCCACGGACCAGACGGTCCGTTCCGCGGACCTCCTGGGAGCCTCGGCGATTCTCCTGGTCAACGACAAGCTCCCCACCCCCGAGATGAAACGCCTCGCCGAGGGGATCGGCATTACCCTCCTCGCCACGCCTATGCCCATGTTCGAGACCTGCGCCACCCTGGGCTTCCTTATAGGAACGAGGCATGAGCACTGAAAAAACCTCCCCCGAAGACCTCGCCGCGGAGCTCACGGCCCGGGTCATCCTCTCGGCCACCCTTTCGGCGCCCCGCCGCCCCGACGGCGGCGCCTCGAAGGTCCGGATACGGCTTCTTCAGGGACAGCACCCCCGGTGGCAAGCCGAGGAATTCCGGGGAAACCAAAGCTTTCACGCAAACCTCGACGAAGCGGGCCTCGAGGCCCTTCTGGCCTCGCAACTCGGCTCCAGGTGGGCCCGCGCGGAGTTCGTCTGCGAGGACGGCAGCGTCTCGGTCCTCGCCAACCGGCGGGGGGAACTGAAAGCCCTCGGCAAACCCGCGCCGGGAAGCGCCGGAGCGAAAGCGTCCCGCGGCCAAGGTGCGCAGATCGCCGGGCCTGCGGGGCTAAACTGCGCCGGGCCTGCGGGGCTAAACTGCGCCGAGGGCTCCCCCTGCGCGCTCCCGGCATCCCACAACCGCGAAAAAAGGCGCATCCTGAGCGAGGGAACCCCGGTTCCCTTCCTGGTGGACCTCGGGGTCATGACCGCCGAGGGCAAGGTGGTTAAGGCCAAATACGACAAGTACCGCCAAATAAACCGCTACCTCGAGTTCGTGGAAGATATACTTCCGGAGCTCGAAGGACGGCTCAAGGCGGGCGCCAAGGAGCTCACCGTCGTCGATTTCGGCTGCGGCAAGTCCTACCTTACCTTCGCGGTCTACCACTACCTCGTAAGCCTTAGGGGTATCCCCGCGCGCATCGTCGGCCTGGACCTCAAGGAAGAGGTCATCGCCTCCTGCTCGAGCCTCGCCCGGTCTTACGGCTACGACGGGCTCTCCTTCGAGGCCGGGGACATCGCGGGATACCGCGGCCTCAGCCGGGCTGACATGGTGATGACCCTCCACGCGTGCGACACCGCCACCGACGCGGCCCTGGACCAGGCGGTCCGCTGGGGGGCCGCGGCTATTCTTTCGGTACCCTGCTGCCAGCACGAGCTCAACGCCCAGCTTTCACGGAAAGCCGCGGGAAGAACCGCCGAGGAGGGGGATTTACCCGGCAGGACCCTCCTGGAGCCGGCCTTCCGGCACGGCATCGTCCGGGAACGAATGGCCGCCCTCCTCACCGACGCCTTCCGGGCGGAGCTCTTGGAGGCGGCGGGCTACCGGGTACAGCTTTTGGAGTTTATCGACATGACCCACACACCGAAGAATCTCCTCATCCGGGCGGTGCTCCGCCGGGACCGATCCGGCATGGGCCCGGAATCGGGCGGGAATGCCCCAAACCCGACGCTCCGCCTCTCCGAAGGCTATACCGCCCTCCGGGACGCCCTCGGCGCGGAACCCGCCCTGGAGCGATTCCTCCTTCGCCGGGAGGCCCCCTGATGGCCCGCGTATTGGTCGGCATGTCCGGCGGCGTTGACAGCTCCGTGGCCGCAAAGATCCTCCTGGACGCGGGGCACGAGGTAGCCGGGGTTACCCTCACCCTCTACACCAACGACAACCTCGGTCCCGCCGCCAAGGGCCGTACCTGCTGTTCCCTCTCGGACGTGGAAGACGCCCGCGCCGTGGCCTATAAGCTCGGCATCGACCATTTCGTCTTCAACTTCCGGGAGCTCTTCGCGGAAAGGGTCATGAAGCCCTTCGTGGACTCCTACCTCGCGGGAGAAACCCCGAATCCCTGCATCGAGTGCAACCGGCACATCAAGTTCGGCAAGCTCGTGGAGCGGGCGCTGCTCCTGGGGTACGACTACGTCGCCACTGGCCATTACGCCCGGATAGACCGGGACGCCGAGACGGGACGGTGGCGCCTCCTGAAGGGACTGGACCACACGAAGGACCAGAGCTACGTGCTCTATCCCCTGACCCAGGACCAGCTTGCCCATACCCTCTTTCCCCTGGGGGGAATGGACAAGTTCGAGGCGCGGCAGATCGCCGAGGCCGCGGGGCTCGTGAACGCCCGCAAGCCCGACAGCCAGGACATCTGCTTCGTGCCCGACGGGGATTACCCCGCCCACATCGAGCGCGCCGCCCCGGATCGGGTCAAGCCCGGCCCCTTTATCGACGCGGAGGGCAGGGTGCTCGGGGAACACCGCGGCGTGCCCCGGTACACAATTGGCCAACGGAGGGGAATCGCCGTGGCCCTGGGAAAACCCATGTACGTCATCGCCAAGGACGCGGCCTCCAACACGGTTACCCTCGGGGAGGACCGGGAGCTCTTCGCCTCGGCCCTCGTCGCGGGGGACTTCAACCTTATTTGCGCGGAAGAATTGGAAGAACCTTTGGCAGTACGGGCAAAAATACGTTACAATCAAACCGAGCAGAACGCGACCCTTTCCTACGCGGGCGACGGCCTCTACCGGGTGGATTTCGAGCGCCCCCAGCGGGCGGTCGCCCCGGGACAGGCGGTTGTCTGTTACCTTGGAGAGGCGGTCGCGGGCGGCGGAACCATACGCACCCAGGCCTGAGCAGGAGGACATGATGGCGGAAACACAGGGATTCACGGGAACCGTGCTTTACGAGGACGGGGACCACAAGTATATCTGGCTCGGAACCGAGCAGAAGTACAGCAAGGGCGTCATCCAGACCATGCAGTACCTCATCATCGACCAGGGACGGGGAGTGCTTCTCGATCCGGGCGGGGTACACCTCTTTTCGAGGGTCGTCGCCGCGGTGAGCCGCTACATCTCCATAGACAAGATCGACCACATCTTCTTCTCCCACCAAGACCCGGACGTGTCCTCGGGCATCGCCCTCTGGCTCGGGGTAACCAAGGCCAAGGTCCATATCTCGAGCCTCTGGACCCGCTTCCTGCCCCATTTCGGCATCGTGGACCCCGCCCGGGTTTCGGGCATAGAAGACAAGGGGGGAAGCCTCAAGCTGCCCTCGGGCACGGAGCTCCGTTTCTTGCCCGCCCACTTCATGCACTCCCCGGGTCAGTTCAACCTCTGGGATCCCCGCTCCAAGATCCTCTTCACCGGGGACATAGGGGCCGCGGTCTTCGGGGAGGGGGAAGAGGTCCTTTTCGTGGAGGACTTCGACCGTCACATACCCCTGATTCAGGGCTTTCATACCAGGTACATCGCCTCCAATTCCGTGGCGCGCAAGTGGTGCGACTCCGTATCGCGCCTCGATCCCGAGATGATAGCCCCCCAGCACGGGGCCATCTACAAGGGCGCGTCGGTGAAGCGCTTCCTCGACTGGCTTTCGGCGCTCCGCTGCGGGGTAGACATCGCCGACCAGATCTTCGGCGCGTAAGGGGCCGCTCATGGACGAAATAAACACCATGGGGACTACCGGGATATCCTGCAACGCCTGCTCGAGCAACTACAACGACGCGATATCTAAATTCGCGGCGGGCTACAACAAAAGCGTCATCCTCGATTCCGTAACCTACCATTCCCTGGAAATCCTCGACCAGGCCATGGCTCAGGTCGAAAGCGGGCTCAACACCATCGTGAGCGCCTTCGAGGAGATGCGGGCCTCCAGCGCGAGCACCTCCGAGAATACCAAGCGCATAGACGATATGATGGGGGTAATCCTCAGCAAGAACGAGTCCGTGAACTCAGGGATCGCCGACCGCGTCAGGGAGATCGAGAACGCGGCAGCTAACGCCAAGTCCATCGCGAGCCTCTTCGAGGACCTCAAGGCGAAGTCAGACCAGGTAGCGGGGATCACCGGCTCCATCCAGGACGTGTCGGACCGAACGGGCATTCTCGCGATCAACGCCTCCATCGAGGCGGCCCGGGCCGGGGCCGTGGGCAGGGGCTTCCGCATCATCGCCAACGAGGTGCGCACCCTGGCGATCCAGACCGGGGACTTCGCCAAGCAGATCGAGACGAATATCGGCGAGTTCCAGACCTCCGTGACCGCGATCAACCGTCAAATGGGGGATTTCCTCAATCTCTTCACCCGTTTCAAGGCTTCCTTCACGGACATTCTCTCCACCTTCCAGGAAAACGCCGAAAGCGTCGACCAGGCGGGCCGGTCCCTGGCGGAGATTACCGGGGCGGTCCGGGAAGAGGCCCAAGCCCTCAACGAGGGACTCGTGTCCCTGGAAAACGTGAACGACTCCATGCGGGATACCCACGCGATCCTCGAGGTAATACAGACGAGCCACGAGGCCCTGGACACCCTGTTCAAGAAGGAAGGCTAACCCTTACCGAGGCTCATCCCGGAATCAGGCTCCTGCCGGACCTTGAAGGCCGTCCCCTTGCGGGCGGCCTTTTCCGCATAGAGGAGGCCGTCGGCCTTTTTTAGGAGTTCCTCCAGGGGGAGCTTCATCTCCTCCCCGCCGGCGTACAGGATTCCCAGGCTGGCGGAAACGGGAAAGGGCAGTCCCTCCCGAATAGAAAGGGAATCGAGAACCCCGGCGATCCTTTCCCGGAGGCGGGCGGCCGTACCGGCGGCCATTTCCGCGTCCTCGTCGGCCACCATGGCGACGAACTCGTCCCCTCCCAGGCGGGCCACGATGTCCGTTTCCCTCAGGGATTCCCTCAGCGCCCGGGCTATGAGCCTGATCGCGCGGTCTCCCGCCTCATGGCCGAACCGGTCGTTAATGCCCTTCAGGCCGTCCATGTCGGCGAACAGCATGACAAAGCCGGTTCCGTTCCTCCTGGCCACCTCCAGGTCCCGCTCCGCCAGGGAATTGAAGCCCCTGCGGTTGAGAAGCCCCGTCAGCTCATCGTGCACCGACAGCTCCTCCACCCGGCGGAGGGCTTCCGCCAGGGATTCCTTGGCCCGGCTTTTTTCCTCGTGGGAATATACGTTCCTCAAGGCTCCCCCGATAAGGGACTGTAGGGTCTGCACGTAAAGGTCGTCGCTGACGCGCCCCTCCCGATCATGGATTTCCGTCAGGAGATACCCGTAGGTAACGTCCAGGGAGATGAGGGGCGAGAGGAAGAATTGCCGCCGCTCCGACCGGTTCCACTCCTCCCGGGGGAGGATTTCCCGGGGATCGAATTCGATCGGGTCTCCGGGTATCCAGGGATGCCCGTCGGTTACCCGAAGGAAGAGGCGAACCCTTCCGGGGGGAGCGGCGAAGGACTCGACCGTCGCCTGGGGCTCGGGATACAGGAGCAGGTACAGCTCCTTCAGCTGAAACTGCGGCACCCACTCCGCCAGGCCCCGGACTAGATCGTCTACCGAGGTAGAGTCCGTCAGGCGCTCGAGGGCCTCCTTGAGGCGGTATACCTTATGATGCACCGCGGTAAAGCTCCGCTGGAGCGAGATAAGGGCGTATTCCCCGACCAGGTCGTTCAGTTCATTGAACACGAGAAGGGCCCCTGAGTCGAAAGCCCCCTCGGAACCGACGGAGTCCAGGTAAAGCCGCCGCAGCGACGAAACTCCCGACCGCCAGAGGGAAAGGTCGGAGCCGCGCCGCAGGGCCGAGAGGAGGCGAGTCTGGAAGAAGGAAAGCATTTCGTCCCGGACGGGGCGTCTTTGCGCCAGGTCCCGCACGAACCGAAGGAAGGTCGCCTCGATATCACGGGCTTCCTCGGTACCGCAGCCGAGCCCAAGGCAGAGCTGGGTTAAGGACTCGGTTCGGGGACTGTTAATGTACGACGGGAGACAGCCGCAGCTCTCCCGGAATACGGCCCTGGAAGGAAAGGTCTTGGAAGCCACGGGGGTTCCCTCCCGGAAGAGGCGCGAAAGGCCGATCACCGCGTCCCGGGTCATCTCGCAAACCGGCTGTTGAACCGTGGTCAGGGGAGGCGTTGCGAGGGCCGCCTCGATCACGTCGTCAAAACCGGTCACCGAAACCCTCTCGGGAACGGCGATCCCGAGGGCTTCCAAGGCCTCCAGGGCGCCGAAGGCCATTTCATCGTTGGCGCAAACAACCGCGTCAAATGGAACCTCCCCCTCCCGGGAGAAGGAAGCGAACACCGCGTCGTGCCCGGAGCGCCACGAAAAATCGCCCGGGATCATTTCCCACCTTTCGACGGCGCTGCCGAGGCGTTCCATCGCGGCGCGGAAGGCATCGCTCCTCGCGGCCCCGTCTAGGTGGCTTTCCTCGCCGCGGACGAAGAGGAACCTCCGCCGGCCGTGCCGGGCGGCGAGATGCTCCACCATGGCGGCGATTCCGCCCTCGTTTTCAGCGAGAAAGGAGGCGCCGCCCTCAAAGGGCTGGGATATGAATATCGAGGGGACCTTGGGAAAGAGGGACACCGCCCGGGCCAGGGCCGAATCGCCGCCCTTGGTCTTGAGGGCATGGGCGGCCACCACGAGCCCGTCCACGACGGCGGAATCCGCGAGCCGATAGGCGGCGCTCTTCAGGGGCGACTCGCCGGGCCTCCCCGGCTCGCCGCCGAGAAAGTATACCAGGTCGACTCCCGCCTCCCGGGCTCCCGCGGAGGCGCCCTGCCAAAACAACTGCTGATACCGGCCTTCCAGCTGATTCAGCATGATTCCTATCGTCAACCGCCCCATTGGGCCATTGTAAGGCGGCAGGGGCCCGCTTGTACAGTTAAATCTTCATGCCCCGGCCCGGTCCGGCACGGCGGCACCAACCCTTCCCAACCCGCCCAGGCGGCTCTTCAGGGTCTTCACCTCCCGGGAGAGGGCAGAAACCTGGGTAACGTCCCGGGTTACCGCCATAACCCGGGCGACGCCTTCGTTTTCGCCGTTCTGGATACGGTGGAAACTCACGTCCAAGACCTTGTCGTCCCAGGCGTCGTAGCCCCGATGCACCCTGAACCAGGTGGCAAGGAGGGGATTCATGGCCCGCACTGCCCGCTCCGAGTGCTCCGGATTGAACATGAGGGCGATAAACTCCTCGAACCGGGCAGCCTTGTCGGGGGAGAGCATGTCCCGAAAGACGGCGCGAATGTCCTTTCCCGCGAGCTCCCGGCTGCCGAAGATCCTTTCCGTGGCCGCCGAGTAGGCGGGAAGCACCCGAAAGGAGGAGTCCAGGAGGAAAAGCCCGTCGGACACGTTGCGGAATATCTCCTGATACTCCTCCCGGGCGATGGTATTGCGCTCCAGGGCCGCCATGACGGCATTGTACCGCTCGGCGATCTGGCCAATCTCGGTAAAGGGCTCCACGGGAAGCCTGAGGGAAAGGTCCCCCCCGGCGGCCTGCTCCTCCATGGTGCTGAAAAGCTCGAAAAGCTCCGTAGAGGCCCCGTGCTCCGCCGCGTTGAGGCCGTACTTCTCGTCTTCCGGGGAGACCCGCAGGGGAAAGACGAGATTCAGGAGCCTGAAAAACGCGTAGGAAACGCCAAAGGACCAAAGGGCGCAGGCGCCGATGCCGATAGCCTGGGCCGCGAGCTGACTGCCCCAAATCGGGGTAACGGCAAGCAGCTCCGGGTCCCCGAAAAAGCCCACCGCCAGGGTTCCCCATACCCCCGCGGCCAGGTGTACCGGGATCGCCCCCACCGCGTCGTCGACGCGGAAGTGCTCAAGCAGCCGGTCCACCGCGAGCATGACCGCTCCCGCCACGGCCCCGATGATGACCGCCTCGGGGGAGGTTACCGCGTGGCAGTTCGCGGTAATCGCCACGAGCCCCGCGAGACTCCCGTTCATCACGAAGGTAACGTCGGGGATTCCGGTGACCGCCCAGCCCAAAAAGAGGGCCGAGAGCATTCCCGCGCCCCCCGCGAGGCAGGTATGAAGAATGATCGACGGGACCCTGTCAGTCATGGCCAGGGTGCTTCCACCGTTGAAACCGATCCATCCGAACCAGAGAATGATCACCCCCGCCACGGACAGGGGTATGTTTGAGCCGGGAATTTTCACGGGGGCGCCGTTTTTTCGAAAACGGCCGGAGCGGGAACCGAGGACGAGCAGGGCCGCCAGGGACACGTAGCCCCCCACGGAATGCACTACCGTGGAACCCGCGAAATCGACGAATCCGATGGACGCGAGCCAGCCCTGGCCGGTTCCCGCGGACTCGCCCCCGAGGCCTCCCCAAGCCCAGTGCCCGAAAAGGGGGTATACCAGGCCCGAAAGGAACAGGGTTCCCAGGATATAGCCGCCGTATTTCATCCGTTCCGCCACCGCCCCGGACACGATCGTGGCGGAGGTACTGGCGAACATGGCCTGAAAGAGAAAGAAGGCCGCCGCGCCGAAGGCGCCGGAGCCGGAAAAGTCGGGAAGAAAGCCCGTAGACCCGGCTAAACCGAAACGGGAGTTTCCGAACATGAGGGCAAAACCGAAGAGCCAAAACACGATCATCGACACTCCCAGGTCGGTGAGGTTTTTTATCGCCACGTTTATGCTGTTCTTGCTCCTCGTCAATCCCGACTCCACCATGGAGAAACCGGCCTGCATAAAAAACACGAGGGCTGCTGCCACCACTACCCACAGGTAGTTCACTAATTCCCGAAGTTCCATTCGTCCTCCCCCGCCTGCGGCATTGCCGAGAACACCCTCAAGACCGGAAGACAAAAAGGCCGCCGGAGGGGTGTCTCCAGCGGCCTTGCTGCAGGTTGTATATTTATGCATATATCTACACTATTTTGTAATTTTATGCAACAGGGTTGTAGCCACACCCTTAAAGATAACGGAAGGGCCGCACTTTCCGGGAGCAAAAAAATAGGCTATAGTTACCCTCATGAAACTCGACGTCGGCATCATCGCGATGGACCTCGATGATACCCTGCTTCGCCATGACCTCACCATTTCGGACCGTACCGTAGAGACCCTTAGGGCCGCCGCCGGCAAGGGCATCAGGATTATGCTCGCCTCGGGGAGGGCGCCCAATGCCATGTATCCCTACGCCGAGCGCATAGGCATCGATCGGGCAAAAAGCTTCCTTATCTGCAACAACGGTTCCCAAATCATCGAGAGCGACACCCGAAAAACCGTCAGGGAGACCTTCCTCCCCACGGACATAGCCGTGGAAGCCTTCCGGATGACCGAGGCCGCGGGGCTTTCATGCCACGTGTACGAGGACGAGATCATTCATGTTTCCAGAGAAACGGAATACTCCGAGCGGGACTGGCAGCTTTCGGGCCTGAAGCCCGTCGTGCCCGAGGATTACGAGGCGCTCCTGAGAAGGGGCGTGTACAAGCTCGTCATACCCGGGGACCCGGAGTTCATCGTTCCCGTGGAATGCGAGTTCAAGGCGGAATTCTCCGGAAGGGCCACGGTTTTCGTGAGCAAGCCCTACTTCCTCGAGGTGCTCCCCTTCAGCGCGGGAAAGGGGGAGGCCCTCAAGGTCATCGCCGAGGAGATTCTCGGCATTTCCCGGGACCGGGTCATGGCCTTCGGGGACAGCATGAACGACGAGTCCATGATCCGCTACGCTGGGCAGAGCGTGGCCATGAAGAACAGCCGCCAGGAAATCCTTGACCTCGGCCGCCACGTCACCGACCTCACCAACGACGAGGACGGTATCGCGGACTTTCTGGAAAAATACGTTATCTAGACGGCCGGAAGGCGACGGGCCCTACTCCACCCCGAGAACGTCCTTGAAGGCGCTCTTGAGCTGGGGCTTGGGCAGGGCGCCCCGGGCCATTTGCGGGGGCTCGTTCATGGGAACGAATAGCAGGCTCGGGATGCTCTGGATTCCGAAGGCCCCGGCGAGCTCCTGTTCAGCCTCGGTGTCCACCTTATATACGTAGAGCTTTCCCTCGTATTCCTTGCTCAGCTCGTCCAGGATCGGGCCCACCATCTTGCAGGGACCGCACCAGTCCGCGTAAAAGTCGATGACGCAGGGGAGGTCCCCCTCGTACTTCCATTCCTTGTTGACGTCGTAGTTGAATACCTTGGCCTTGAAATCCTCGGTGGAAAGTTTGATGCTCACGGCGCACCCTCCGTTTTCTTCAGGAATCGCGCCCGGCCCTTTGCGCCGCACGCGCCGGGAACCGCGTCGCGCGCCCCGGCATAAATTAAATGTAATGCCCGGGGCGGCGGAAAAAAAGTGACCAAGTCACGAAAAGGGCGCGGGACGAAAACCCGTCTCCGAAAGCCCGCACGCCCGCCGGTGAACCGCACGCCCGCCGGTGAACCGCGCACCGCTGAGCCGCGCATTGCCGAGCCGCGCGCATGCGGGCCGCGCACTTGCGCGGGATAGTGCCTTTTGCGCTATACTCTCAAGCATGCTTGCCATCCCCATTAACCAGGACAATTCCCCCGAGGCGGTGCTCGACATTCTGTGCACCCTCAAGGTGCGCGACGTGATGACCCACCCGATCCTCACCGCCCGGCCCTCGGACACGCTCCGCCAGATCCAGCAGACCATGAAGAAGAACCGCATCACCGGGGTGCCCGTCACGGATACCGCGGGGACCCTCCTCGGCATAGTCTCCATGGACGACATCATCTCGGCCCTGGACTCGGGCTGGATCGAGGACCCCGCGGCCCTGCACATGACCACCAAGGTCATCGTGCTCCGGGATACCATGTCCCTTTCCTTCTGCGTCTCCTACTTCAACCGTTTCAGCTTCGGCCGCTTCCCGGTGCTCGACGGCGACGACCGGGTCGTCGGAATCGTCACCGCCAGCGACGTGGTTTCCACCCTCCTGGTGGCCCTCAACCGGGAGATGGAGAAGATCGAGCAGACCGCGCCCCCGGAGCAGGGTTCCGCGGCCACGGCGGAAGGCCCCGGAGGGGAGAGGGTCATCGAGTTCCGCACGGAGCCCTTCAACTTCGAGATCGCGGGCCAGGCCTCCACGGAGATCAAGAAGGTCCTCAAGGCGGCGGGGGTCGACGCGGCGGTCAGCCGGCGCGTCGGCATCGCGAGCTACGAGCTTGAAATCAACCAGGTAATCCATTCCTCCGGCGGGGTAATGCGCTACGTGATCACCGGCGACACCCTCTCCATAGAGGCCCGCGACCGGGGGCCGGGCATTCCGGATCTCGAAAAGGCCATGACCGAGGGCTTTTCCACCGCCACCGACCGGGTTCGGGCCCTCGGCTTCGGCGCGGGCATGGGTCTGCCCAACACCAAACGGGTTTCCGACTCCTTCTCCATCGAGTCTTCCGCGTCCGAGGGCACCGTAGTCCGGGCCTCCTTCAACTTAAAGGGAAACAAACAATGAAAAACACCGAACTGACCGCCTTTCTCGGGGCCTCAAGCGTCCATTCCGACTGGGACGAAAAAGATATCGCCGGGGCCTACACCACGGACCTCCTGAGCGACGCCATGGCGAACGCCGTGGACGAAGGCATCCTCGTGACCATCCAGGCCCATAAAAACACCGTCGCCGTGGGAACCCTCAAGGACCTCGCGGGCATCGTGATCTGCAACAAGCGCCCCATCCCCGAGGACATGATCGAGGCGGCCCGCTCCGAGAGGATACCCCTTTTCGTCACCGCCGAGGACCAATTCACGGTCTCGGGCCGGCTCTACCAAGCGCTGAAGGCCGGCAGCGGGACCTGACCGGGGGGCGGAAGGGACACCCGATGATTATACGCGCGGACTTCCACCTCCATTCCTGCCTCTCCCCCTGCGGGGACCTTTCCATGTCCCCCAGGACCATCGCCGCCCTCCTCGCGGAGCGGGGCGTTGCCCTGGCGGCCCTCACGGACCATAACTCCGCCCTGAACGTTCCCGCCTTTTTCGCCGCCTGCCGGGAGCGGGGCATCGCGCCCCTGGCCGGAATCGAGGCCCAAACCTCGGAGGAATGCCACGCCCTGTGCCTCTTTTCCGACGCCGAGACCGCCCTCGCCCTGGGGGAGGAACTCTACGACCTTATGCCCCCGGTCATGAACATACCCGAAAAGACGGGAGACCAGGTGTACGTGGACGAAAACGACGACATCTTGGGGGAAGTGGACAAATACCTCGTAACCAGCGCGGAGATCGGCCTGGAGGAACTCGCCCGAAGGGTGCACGATTTGGGAGGCCTCTTCATACCGGCCCACGTGGACCGGCCCTCCTTTTCCATGACAAGCCAGCTCGGCTTCGTGGTAGACGGCCCCTGGGACGCCCTGGAGGTAGTCCGGATGCCGGCGGACGCAAATCCCGCCGAACCGGATCCCGGCGGCGCGCCCCGGATCGACACCCGGGGTTACCCCCTGACCACCTCCAGCGATGCCCACTACCCCGAACACGTGGCCCGGCGGGCCTTTGACCTCGATCTCGGCGAGGAGCCCCTCCTGGACGGCGCCGGGAGGGTCCGCATGGAAGCCCTGAGAGCGGCCCTGGCCCGGCGGCCAAGATAAAAAAAAAGCGCGAAAGCCGAGGCCCCGCGCCTTTTTTCCCTACTTCGCGAAGTTTCGCTTCACCGTACGCTTGGTGGTCATCTCCAGGGGTTCCGAAAGGATCGTGACCTTCGAAATCCGCTGATAGGGCTGAAGGCCCTTGTTCACCCGGTCGACGATCTCCTCCACCGCTTCCCGGATATCCTCTTCC
>QKDA01000090.1 GCA_003246765.1 Spirochaetales bacterium
AGGGTAAAGGAATGTTCCCGAACGCTTTCCATTCCGAAAAAGTCGGGCTCCGCCCCGGTGGCGACCACGATCTGGTCATACTCGAGTTCCGAGGAGCTCAGCCGGGCCTTCTTGGCGTCAAAGTCGATCGATACCACCGAGTCGGTGACGACCCGGACCTTTGTGCCTCCGAAGATCTTCCGATAGGAGACCTGAACGGACTCAGGATCGGTCCGCATGCCCGCCACCTCATGAAGCTCCGTCATGAGGGTATGAAAGGGATTGCGGTCAACCAGGACTATTTCGCGGTTTGCGTTCTTCCGATACTTTTTTTCAAGGGTTTTCGCGACGCTTATCCCGGCGTATCCGCCGCCGACAATGAGAATTCGCTTAAGATCTGGCATAGTGCCTCCGGATAGTGTGGGAGATATGGCTAAAAGTTTAGCGATTTACTCTGATATCTGTCAATGATAAATAAACGTCAAAAGGAAAATCGTTTTGACGCTGGGAGGAGTATTTGCTACACTGAGGGCTGCAGATAATAGGAAGTAACAAAGTGCCCCTGTATCTGTTTTCTGTGAGGACTGCACCGGAAAATCAGTCAGCGATCGTTTTTTATTGGCCTTGTGCCAACGCAGTTTCAAGGAGGACCCCATGAAAGGCCCGTCACGCATTCCCTTTGGAGTTTTGTGTCTCTTCATAGCCCTTTCGGCGGCGGCGGCGTACAACCCCCCGGCGGGAGGAGAAAGCGCCCCTGCCCTGCTTTCCCCGGACTTGCTCGCGGGAACCCCCAGCGCGGCGGGAGGGGCCTTCGGCGGCACCCTTCCGGGGGAGCTCGCGGTTAATCCCGCCCTGGCGGCAGCGGAGCAGAGAATCACCCTGGACGCTTCCTACGCGGCCCTGGTCGGCTTGGGCGACGAATCCGGTCTCGGACACTCCCTTACCCTCGGGGGCATCTACCCGACCCGGTGGTCCGTACTCGGGGGGAGCCTCGCCTTTCTCACTTCCCCCTTTGACGGCCTTCCCCTGGGAACCTCCGGTTCCCTGCGTTTCAGCGCCTCCAAGGATCTCACCGACCGACTCTACGCGGGAGCGGGACTCTCCGCCGCCGCGGGAACGGGATGGGGCATAGCGGGAGACTTGGGAGTCCTCTTTCTCACCGGAGACCTGGGGTTCCTCAAAGACACGAGGATCGGGGCCTCCCTCACGGGGCTGGGCCTCCCCTTCAGCCCGGGAACCGAGGGCATTCACGGGGGCAGCGCCACGGGCTACCCCTCCATGATAACCCCCCGCTTCGGCATCGCCGGAACCCTTCTCGCCAATGACTCGGTCAAACTCGGCATGACCGCGGACCTTTCGGTTCCCGCCTTTCAAAACCTCGTCTTTGACGCCGGACTGGAAGCGGTGGTGAAGGACGCCCTGTCCCTCCGGGCGGGATGGAACCTCAACGTGGTGGAAAGCCTTGAATCGGCCCAGTCTTACCTGCCCTCCTTCGGGCTCGGCATGAAGCTCAAGCTCAACTCCCCCAAGGAAGACTCCTTCCTTGCGCGAAACGGCTGGAGCCAGAGCGACCTAACCCCCTCCATCGGCGCGAAGCCCCTTCCCAACGGGGTCTGGGCCATGGGAGCGGGGGTGAACGTCAAGCTCGGCGTCGTGGACCAAACCCCGCCTTCTATTGAGGTGACCTATCCCGAACCGGTATATATCTCGCCGAACAACGACGGCGTGAAGGACGTCCTTGAGTTCCCCGTGAAGATCACCGACTCCAGATACGTTCTCGCCTGGTCTTTCCTCATCGAAGACGCCTCGGGCAACGTGGTCCGCACCATCGCCAACAAGGAAATTCGCCCGGAGATGCAGGACCTCAAGTCCTTCTGGTCCCTCCTCACCAAGCGCAAGGAGGGCATTGCCCTTCCCGAAAGCCTCCGGTGGGACGGAACCATGGATTCGGGAGAGACTGCCCCGGACGGTACCTATTTCTTCTCGGTGAACGCCACCGACGACAACGATAACCGCGGGACCACGGAAAAGTACACTGTGTATGTAGACAATACCGCTCCCACGGTTACCGCCGTTCCGCCCTCGGGGGCGAACGCCATGATCTTCAGCCCCGACGGGGACGGCAATAAGGATACCTTCCGCATCGCCCAGACCTCCTCTCCGGAAGATCTCTGGACCGCCCAGGTAACCACCGCGGCGGGAACCGCTGCCCGCACGGTGGAAACCCGGGAGGGCGCCCTCGCGGACTTCGTTTGGGACGGGAAGGGAGATACCGGCGCCCTGGTCGCCGACGGGGTGTACGCCTACCGCGTTTCGGCGATGGACCGCGCGGGCAACACCGCGGAGGCCCGGGTCGACAACATCATCCTGGACACCGAAAAACCCTCGATAAACGTCAGCATCGACATCAACGCCTTCTCCCCCAACGGCGACAAGGCCAAGGACACCCTCGTTCTCGCCCCCAGCGTCCCCGTCGTGACGGGGCTCATCGGCTGGAAGGTCACGGTAGTCGGCAGGAACGATACCCCCGTACGCACCTGGACGGGCACGGGCAGTCCCAAGGCCATTCCCTTTGACGGCCGGGACGACTCGGGGAATCCCGTCGCGGAAGGCGACTATCAGGGCGTCATATCCGCGACCTACATTAACGGTTTTGCCCCAGTGGCCCGGTCTCCCTTCTTCACCCTGGACGTGACCCCCCCGGAGGCCAGCGCCATAGCGTCGGGCCCCATCTTCTCTCCCGTGGGAGACGGAAAGCTGGATACGGTCTCCTTTACCCAGTCGGGCTCCAGGGAGACTTCCTGGACCGGGCAGGTCTTTGCCCTAGGCCCCGACGGCAACGCCGCGGGCAAAGCGGTCCGCACCTGGCAGTTCGGCCAGACTCCTGACGTCTCCGTGCTGTGGGACGGGCGGGACGACGCGGGCAAGCTCGCCCCCGACGGAAAGTACGGCTACAGGCTCTCCGCGGTCGACAAGGCGGGCAATCCGGGTCAGTCGAACCTCGCCGTGGTGGAACTCAACACGGAAAAGGCGGACCTCATTCTTCAGGCGAATCTCCCTGCCTTCTCCCCCAACGGGGATTCCGTCAAGGACAGCATCGTCTTTACCCCGGTCATCAAGGCCGCTACCGCCGTGGCTTCCTGGAAACTCACGGTCAGGAACGCCTCCGACAGTATCGTGAAAACCTGGACGGGCAACGGGAAGGTTCCCGCTGCCTTCACCTGGAACGGAATCGCCGATCCCGCCGAAGGGGCCTCCGTTGGAGAGCGCAGCCCCGACGGAACCTACGGGGCCTCCCTGGAGGTTACCCTGGTGAACCAGCAGGTCTCCAGCTCCCGGGCGCCGGACTTCGAGATCGACACGGTCTACCCCTCGGTCGAGATCTCCGCGCCCTACCTCGCCTTCTCGCCCAACGGCGACGGGCGCCGGGACACCCTTCCCCTCTCGATTCGGACCTCCGAGGAAAGCCTGTGGACGGGAACCCTTTCCGCCCCGGCCAAGGCGCCGGCAAAGAATCTCCGGTGGAACGGCAAGGCCGAGGGCTTCAGCTGGGACGCCACCGACGACTCGGGCAACCCCGTGGCCGACGGAACCTACGTTCTGACCCTCGCCAGCGAGGATAAGGCGGGGAACCGCACCGAGCAGAAACTCTCGGGTATCCAGGTGGACGCCCGGGTGCCCAAGGTTTACCTCACCGCGAGCCTGGCCGCCTTCTCTCCCAATGGGGACGGCGTGAAGGATTCGCAGGAATTCGGCATCGTCACGAGCCTGGGAGAAGGCCTGGAGTCGTGGTCCCTGGCCATCAAACCCGAGGGGACAAAGACCGAGGGAACCGCCGGTGCGGTTAAGTCCTGGTCCTCCGCCGAAAGCGCCGCCCTTCCCCAGAGGGTGAACTGGGACGGAAAGACCGCTTCGGGAGCCCTGGCCCAGGGCAGGTTCTTCGCGGAGCTGACCCTCGCCTACGCGAAGGGCGACCGGGTGACGGCGGCGACTCCCGCATTCCTCTCCAACGCCGTCGCGCCCCAGCTCGCGGTGCGCCTGTCGCCCAAGTACTTCAGCCCCGACAACGACGGCATCGACGACGAGCTTACCATCGCGCTACAGGCGGTTTCCGCCTCTCCCTTCACGGACTGGTCCTTCGAGATCCGGGAACCCGCGGGCACCGCGGGGAACCTCTTCTGGAAGGCCGGCGGCGCCGGAACCATTACCGACCAGATTATCTGGGATGGGCGATCCCTTAAGGGGGAACTGGTCCAGGCCGCCACGGACTACCCCTTTACCTTCACGGTAAAGGACGACGTGGGCCAAACCTCGGTGGTCAAGGGATACATTCCCGTGGACGTGCTCGTCATCCGCGACGGAGACCGCCTCAAGATCGCCGTTCCCTCCATCATCTTCCGGGAGAACGGGGCGGACTTCAACGGCCTCGAGCAGGGCGTAGTGGACAAGAACGTGCAGGTGCTCAAGCGCATCGCGGAGATACTCAACAAGTTCCGGGACTACAAGATCCAGATCGAGGGCCACGCCAACAACGTGACGGGCACCCAAAAGGAAGAGGATACGGAACTCATTCCCCTGTCGCAAAAGCGGGCTGAGGCCGTACGGGACTTCCTCGTCAGGAACGGGGTGGACGCCCAAAGGCTTTCCACCGTCGGTATGGGCGGAACCCGTCCCGTGGCGGGCCGCGCCGACCGCGAGAATTGGTGGAAGAACCGCAGGGTCGAGTTTATCCTGATCAAGTAGGCAAGCGAGTCCCGGGTTGATCCGGGACTCCGCGGGCGAAACGCCCCGAAAAAAAAAGCAGAAAGCCCGCCGGTCCCCAAGGGATTCAGGCGGGCTTTCTTTATTTAGTCCCCCGGTGGGACCGGATAAACTCGAGGAATTCGGCCCAGGGCAAGCTCTTGCTGTACAGCCACCCTTGGGCGAGATCGACTCCCCGATCAGCGAGGTAGTCCGCCTGGAAGGGGGTTTCCACCCCCTCGGCGGTTATTTCCAGTCCCAGGGACTTTCCCATGGAAACGATGGCGTCGATGACCGGCGATTCCCTATGGCCTTCAGCCTCGGAGAGCTCCCTCACGAAGCTTTGGTCGATCTTCAGGTCGTGAACCTTGAGCCGGTGAAGGTAACTCAGGCTGGAATAACCCGTGCCGAAGTCGTCTATGGCCAGGCGGAAATCGAGGGCCAAGAGGTTTTCCATGTTGATGCGGATCCAGGGATTGTCGTCGATCAGGGTCCCCTCGGTTATCTCGAACTCGATGAGGGAAGGAGACAGTCCCGCGCTTTTCAGCTCCCGGTTCACGAAGGGGAGAAGCTCCTGGTCCCGAAGGTCGTGCATGGAAAGGTTGATGGCTATCACCGGCTCCAGTCCCTCGGAGGCCTCAAGGTACGCGGTAGTCCGAAGGTCCGAGAAGACCCGGGAAATCATGGTGCGGGTAAGGCGCCGGATGCTCCCGATTTCCTCCGCCAGGGAAATGAACTCCCCGGGAGACACGAAGCCGTACACGGGGTGATTCCAGCGCATAAGCACCTCCGCCCCGCCGCATGCCCCGTCGGTAAAACGGACCTTGGGCTGGTAGTGGAGGGAAAAGCCCTCGTCGAAATCGCCCTTCACCAGGCTTTCGAACAGGCGGTACCGGTGACGCTCCGCGTCGTGCTTGGCCTTGTCGAAAAAGATGAGCTCGTCGGGCATGGCGGAAGCACGGTCCAGGGTGGTTATCACGTTGCCGATGAGATCTTCCGCCCCGTCGGCGTCTTCGGGAAAGCGGGTTACCGCTATGGAGCAAAGCAGGGATATGGGTCGGTCTTCCACGATGACGGGCTTTGAAAGGAGGGAGAGAAGCTCGCGGCAGGAGGTATCGATCTCGAGAAAGTCGTTCGTATCCAGCACCGAAAGAAAGAGGGAGCTTTGCCAGCGGCTCGAGATCTCCACGTGGTTTTGCCACAACCCCACCCGATGCCCCAGCTCCCGGAGAACCGCCTCGCTCCGGCGGGGTCCTTCCATCGCGTTTACCCGGCTGAAGTTGAGGATCTTGAAGCCCACCACCGCAAGGCCCTCGTCAAGGCCGTTCCTGGGAGGACGACGGAGGCGGGCGCGAAGATGGGGCTCAAAGTTCCATCGGCCCGAGAGGCCCGTCTCAAAGTCCATGAGCGCGAGCCGGGTAAGGCGTTCCAGGAAGGCATCGATGCGGAAGTTGACCAGGAACACCACCAGGGTCGTGTAGGCGATAAGCACGCCCATCCTGAAGGCCATTTCCGGGGAATTGTAAACCGACGTGGGAAGGAAATGCCCCAGGGCAAGCCGCAGGACCATCCCCGCGCCCCCGAGGAGAATGAGGAACGTGCCCCACCGGATGCCCACGATGATGTACATGATCGGAAAAACAGGGAGCAGGAAGAAAAAACCCAGGCCCGTGAGCCCTCCCGCGTCGACGACGGTGGAGGCAATCATGGTAAGCAGGGCGGCGATAAGCGGTATCAGGGCAACTTGAATGTTTCGGGTCGCGAGGAGGGTTATGTTCCCCGCGGCGAGAAGGATAATGAAGGTGAGCTGAAAGGCCAGGGTAAGGAAAAGACCGTGGGTCACCGCCAGGTAGCCGTTATAGAGGCTCCCCAGGACCGCTATGACGTCGAGGGTGACAACGGCCCGGAGGCGCTGGTCCTCGATAAACGCTATAGGCTCCCGGTTCATCGACGCTATGGTTTTGCGCACTCTCCCATAGTAAGCCCAAACCGCGGGGAAAGCAAATCCGCGGGGCCTAAGCCCCGCCGGTGGGGCCTAGGCCCGGGCGACCAGAACCATGGTCCGGGCCTTTTCGTTGTAAGGAGAGAAGTCAAAGTCCCCGTAGATTTCCACCGATACAAAGCCCGAGGCGAGCATAAGGCGCTTGAGCTCCACGGCGGAGTAGAGGCGCTGGACGAAGGAGTGGTCGATCTTGCGGCCGTTCTCGTCGATGAGCATCCAGCGGGACTTAAGGCCCTCCCAGGCGCCGACCACCGAAAACTCCGTAAGCACCGTAAAGCCGCCGCGCTCGAACCATTCCCCCTCGGTGAAGTCCCGAACCGCGATTTCCCGGCCCGTCATCTCCAGGATAAACCACCCGCCCTCCTTCAGGGAGGAAGCGACGTTCTTGAGAATCTGAAGGTCTTCCTCGACGGTATCGCAGTAGCCGAAGCTCGTGTAGAGGCTCACCGCCGCGTCGAAGGCGCCGGGGCGGCGGAAGGTTCGAAGGTCCGCCTGGACTAAATCGATTTCAACGCCCTCGTCCTGGGCGCTTTCCTGGGCGGCGTTCAGGAAAGGCCTGATAAGGTCCACCCCGGTGACCCGGGCGCCCCGGAGGGCGAGCTCGACCGAAATGCGGCCGGGACCGCAGCCGGCGTCGAGAATCGACAGGCCGTACCGCTCATGCCCCCTTTCCTGGCTGGCCCCGATAATGCGGAGCACCCCCTCGGCAACGTCCGGCGCTTCCGCCCACCGCTGGGCGTCAAAAAGCACGGGGGAGTACTGGGCCCAAAAGTTTTCGTTCTCAAACCAATCCTTTTTACGCTCGCTCACGGGGGCCTCCTAGAGTCCGGTGTTACCCGACTGCTTGCACAGTATAGCATAAAGGTCTTATACTTGTGAAACGGGGTTCCGTTCCCGCGGGAACCCGCCCCGCTCACTCACTTTTCTCTCACATCTTTTCAGGAGATCGCAGTATGGTTATTCTCACATTGAATTGCGGAAGTTCCTCCGCGAAGTATCAGGTTTTTGACTGGGACAACAGGGACGTCCTCGCTTCCGGCGTGGTGGAGCGGGTCACCCAAGAGGGCGGTTCCATTACCCACATCGCCAAGGGGAAGCCCGAGTATACGAGCAAGCACGAATGCCCCAACCACACCATAGCGGTGGAGCTCATCATCCGGACCCTCACCGACAGCGAGGTCGGCGTCATTTCCGACATGAGCGTCATAAAGGCCGTAGGTCACCGGGTTCTCCACGGCGGCGACAAGTTCACCAAGTCCGTGGTGGTTACCCCGGAGGTTCTCGATACCTTCCGGTCCGTCCAGGACTTAGGCCCCCTCCATAATCCCGCCAACATTATGGGCATCGAGGCGGCGCAAAAGGTTCTCCCCGACGTGCCCCACTGCGCCATAATGGATACCGCCTGGCACCAGACCATGCCCGACACCAGCTTCATGTACGCCGTACCCTACGAGTGGTACACCGACTACGCGGTAAGGCGCTACGGCTTTCACGGCACGAGCTTCCTGTACACCGCCAAGCGGGCCTCGGTGGTCCTCGGGAAGAAACCCTCGGAAACCAACGTCATCATCGCCCATATCGGTAACGGCGCCTCCATGTGCTGCGTGAAGAACGGCAAGGGTTTCGACACCTCCATGGGCATCACCCCCCTGGAGGGCCTCGTGATGGGAACCCGCTCCGGCGACTGCGATCCCGCCCTCGCCTTCTACATGATGCGCAAGACCGGCATGTCCGTGCAGGATCTCGACAGCACCCTCAACAAAAAGTCCGGCCTCCTGGGCATTACGGGCAAATACGCCGACCGCCGGGACGTAAGCAAGGCCATGGAAGAGGGAGACCAGCGGGCGGCCCTGGCGTTCAACCTGGAAACCTACCGGCTCCGAAAGTACATCGGATCCTACATCGCGGCCATGGGCCAGAAGCCGGACGCCATCGTCTTCACCGCGGGAGTGGGGGAATTCCATTCCGGCGTGCGCGCCGGGGTCTGCGCAGGGCTCGAACACCTGGGGATCAAGCTTGACCCCGCAAAGAACGCCCTTGCCCGCACCCGGAACGCCGAGACCTGCATCAGCACCGACGACTCACCCATCAAGATCTTCGTGATTCCTACCGACGAGGAGCTCGTGATGACCGAGGACGCCTACGCCCTCATGCAGGGAACCTACGACGTTCACACGAACTTCACCTATTCCTTCCAGAGCCCGGACTACGTCAACAAGGGCAGGGCCGAAGGGCTCAAGAGAGACCTCGAGAAGAATCCCGACCTCGCCAAGATCATCGTGAAGATTCCAGGGGCGCGGTAGGCCATGGACATCCTCGGCATCGGCAACGCCCTCGTCGACCTCTTCTGTTTCTCCGACGACGAGATAGCGTTACCGATGGGTCTTCATCCGAACAGCGCCGTCCACGTGTCGGCGCAGCGGATGGAGGAGCTCCTGCTCGTCCTGCCGGAGCCGATCCCGGTTTCCGGGGGCGGGGCCGCCAACGCCCTCAAGGCGGCGGCGGTCCGGGAGGCCTCCTGCGCCTTTATCGGCTGCCTGGGCACCGACGACCGGGAAACCGACCCCTGGGGAGAGCACTTCAGGCGGGACTTATCGCGCTTCGGCGTGGAAACGTCCCTGGAAAGCCGGGCAGCGCCCACGGGCCGCTGTCTCGTGATCCGCATGCCCGGGGGAATGAAATCAATCGCCTGTTCCCCGGGCGCTGCCCCTACACTCCGCCCGGAACAGCTGGACGCTGCCCTTTTCGCCAAGGCGAGGGCGGTTCATCTGGACGGCCAGTCGCTTCGGAACGGGCCCGTCACCGAGAGGGCGGTCTCCCTGTGCTCGGCCCTCGGCCTTCCCCTCTCCATCGACATTGCCTCCAGGGACATAGCCCAATCCAAGGCGGAGACCGTCGCCGACGCCCTCAGGAGAACCCGCTGCACCCTGTTCATGAACGACGAGGAAGCCGCGGATTTCGCGAAGGCCCTGGATCCCAGGCGCGAGGCGGATCAGGTTTTAGCCGGTCTTGCGCGGGAAAGGGGCGATGCCGTATGTCTGGTGAGGAAAATGGGGAGCCTGGGCGCCCGGGCCTGGTGCGGGGACAGGGTATTCGAAGGCCCCGGCGCCGCCGCGGAGCGCATAGTGGACGACACCGCCGCGGGAGACTGCTTCGCGGGAACCTTCCTGGCCGCGCGGCTGGAGGGTAAAACCCTGGGAGAAAGCCTTGAGGAAGCAAACCGCTTCGCCGCCGGCACCCTGACGGTACCCGGGAGCGACCTGGAGCCGCCGGAACGCCCCTAAGGGGCCTCTCCGGGCCTCCCCTAGCGGGCGAGAAGCCCGATCTTCAGCTTGTCCGCTATGGATTTTCCCGCCGTCAGGGCCACCAAGGCCAGGGAGAATTCCTCCGCCGTTCCCGCCGCCCGGGAAGTTATGAGGTTTCCGTCCGTCACGACCCGCTCTTCCAGGGGTTCGCCCTTCAAACCGTCGTCGGAACCGGGGTAACACGTCCACCGGCGGCCTTCAAGCAGCCCCCAGGCGCCGAGAACCACCGCCGGCGCCGCGCAAATCGCCCCCACGGCCCGGCCCTCCGCAAGCATGGCCCCCACGATCCTTCGCACTCCCTCGGACTCGGAAAGGTTCTTGCTGCCCATGCCGCCCCCCGGAAGCACCACGAGATCGGGAAGGGGAAGGGAAAGGACCTCGGATAGAGCGGCGTCGGCGGCGATCTTCAGGTCATGCCCCGAGGTAACGGTCCTGCCGGTAACGCCCACCGCGGTGACCCGCAGCCCCGCGCGCCTCAGATAATCGATCGGGGTCACCGCCTCGACGTCCTCAAAGCCGTCGGCCAGGAATACGTACGCGCTTTTCATCACTTTTTCCTCTTTAAACTTGGGATGCTCGCCTGTATAATACTAAAGTATGAAAGAAGTATTGTTAATAGACGATTCAAGAATATTCCGAGATTACCTTAAGTCAAAATTCGAAACCCATCATATAGGCCTGGACTTCGGCGTAGGCATGCTCGACAGTCTCTCCAAGATGCGCTCCATCCTGCCGGAGCTCGTCATCATCGATTTCCTTTCCACGAAGGGCTACCTCTTCGAGCTTTTGGATTCCAAGAGGACCGATCCCAACGCCAAGGACATACCGGTCATCCTCATGGCCCAGAAGATCGAAAAAAAGGACATAACCCGCCTGGCGGAGTTCGGCGTCAGGAAGATAATCCCAAAGCCCCTGAAGATCGACCAGCTGTTTTCCCTGGTAACCCCGATCCTCGGGGTCGATTTCGACATAGACAATACCCCCTGCATCCTGGAAGCCCGGGTCAACGACAACATCATCTTCATTGAGCTTGCCCAGGGGCTAAACCGCGAGAAGATCGATCTCCTGAAGTACAGGATCAAGGAGCTCATCGAGCTCTATTCCCTCTCGTTCCCCAAGATCCTCATGATGATGACCGATCTCTCCCTCTCCTTCATCGACGCGCCCAATCTCGAACACCTCATGAACAGCATCCTCTACGACCAGGGGGTGAGGAACCGGAACATCAAGATTCTCACCCTGGATCCCTTCGTGAAGGAGTTCATCGAGGGAAACAGGGAATACGCGGACATTCAGATAGTCAAGGACCTTTCCAAGGCCATTGACTCCCTGCTGAAGGACGTCAATCCGGCGGCGGACTCCCCTACCATCATATCCGAGCGAATCCTCTCGATGGATCGAACCAGGGAGAGCGACGAGTCGTCGATCCAGATGCGGTTTAAGAGCGAGCTCGCCTCGCTCCAGGCCAGCGCCAGGGATATCCGCATCGCCGTGGTGGACGACGACGTGGTCATCCGCACGGTGCTCGCGAGAACCTTCCAGACGATTCAGGCCATCGTGGACCAGTTCGAGTCCGGGGACGCCTTCCTTCCCGAGGGAAGCTCCGGCAAGTACGATCTTGTCTTTCTCGACCTCATGATGCCCGGCATGAACGGGTTTGAGGTCCTGAAGAACCTGCGAAACCGGGGCATAACCACGCCGATCATCGTGCTTTCCGCCATTAGCCAGAGGGAAGCGGTTCTCAAGGTGCTCTCGGCGGGGGTCAAGAGCTACATGATCAAGCCCCTCAAGCCCGACGCCATCCTCAAGAAGGCGATCGAGGTCCTGCAAGCCGGCGTATAATGAAAGACAACGATACCCGAATCGGCAAATACCTGGAGTCATCGGGAATTCCCGTGTTCGTTTTTACCCCCCCGGGGGAAATCGTCTACTGGAACCACTCGGCGGTACAGCTCTTTCCCGAAATGGCCCCGGATTCAGGCGGGCCGAGGGATATCCGGACCGTCATTCTCAGGCACGTGTCGCCGGAGACCAGGATCAGGCTCAAGTACCTCTTTGAGAGCAAGACCCCCCATTTCGAGATCGAGTTTCCCGGGGGGGACCGCGCGGACCGGCATTGGTTCCGGATGTCCGTCAGCCTCCAAAGCGACGGAAACCGCCTCGCCATCGTCAGGGACGTGACGGCCCAGAAAATCAAGGAACGGCACCTCATGCTGGCCAAGGAAACCGCCGAGAAGGCGAGCCTCTCCCGCAGCCAGTTCCTCGCGAACATCAGCCACGAGATCCGCACCCCGATCCAGACGATCATCGGCATGATGGAGCTTTTGGCGGACACGAAACTCGACGAGGAGCAGACGGAATATTCCCGGCAGGTTCGCTTCAGCGCGGACGTCATGCTCACCCTGATCAACGACATTCTCGATTTCTCGAAGGTGGAAGCGGGCCAGCTCAAGATTGAGGCCATCGACTTCGACCTCTCGGACGTCGTGGAGCGGACCGTAGACCTCATCTCCATGGAGGCCCACAAAAAGGGCATCGAGATCTGCGTGGGCGTGGACCCGAGCCTGCCCGACCGCGTGCAGGGAGACCCGGGAAGAATCCAGCAGATACTGCTCAACCTCGTGAAAAACGCGGTCAAATTCACTGCCCAGGGGCAAATTCTGGTGACCGCGGAGCCCCGTGCCCGGGAAACCCTTTCCATGTCCCATCAAACCGGCGAGGTGATCCATTTCGAGGTGACCGACTCGGGGATCGGCATTCCCGACGAGGTGAAAAACCGGCTTTTCACCCAATTCGTCCAAGCCGACTCGTCTACTACCCGAAAGTACGGGGGCACCGGACTGGGACTTGCCATTTCCAAAAACCTCGTTTCCCTCATGGAGGGAGAAATCGGGGTCCGCGACAATCCCGCAGGGGGCTCCGTGTTTTGGTTCAACCTGCCCCTGGTTCCATCCAAGGAACAGAACCCCAGGGAAGCGCTCCAGCTCGACCCCGCGACCCGGTTCCTCATCGTCGACGACAATCCCTTCACCCTGGAATTCCTTACCCGAATGCTTGGGAGCCTGGGCTATCGGGACGTCGCGCGGGAATCTTCCGGTTCCAAGGCCCTCGCCAGGCTGAGTACCGCTTCCCGGGAGGGCAAGCCCTTCGATATCGTGCTCATTGACATGATCATGCCGGAGATGGACGGATGGCGTCTCGCGGCGGAAATTAACGGAAACCGGGAAATTAACCAGGCCCAGCTCTATCTCATGGTGCCCGAGGGAACCTTCGGGGCGGACGCCAAGATGAAGCTCCTGGACTGGTTCAACGGCTACCTCTACAAGCCCGTCAAGCAGCGCCGCCTGGTGGAGCTCCTCCGGGAGCACTGGCAGGCATCCATCGACCTGGAGGTGGTGGAGGAAGCCGAAGAGATGGAAGAGGTGGAGGAAGCCCCTCCCGCGGAGATCGAAGCAGTAGCGCCCCCGGTGAACCTCACGGGGCTGAGGGTCCTGGTCGCGGAGGACCACCCGGTCAACAGCAAGCTCCTGAAGATCTTCCTGGAAAAGGCGGGCGCCACGGTGCACCTGGCCGAGGACGGGCAATACGCCACGGAGATAATGGAAAAAGAGGCGGTGGACCTGGTGTTCATGGACATCCAGATGCCCCGCATGAACGGCTACGAGGCGGCGGCCTGGATGCGCAAGAGGAACTACCCGCAGCCCATCATCGCCTGCACCGCCAGCGCCCAGGAAAACGAGAGGGAACGCTGCGTTTCCTACGGAATGAACGATATCCTGCCCAAGCCCTACAAGCGGGAGGATGTATACCGGGCGGTGCGGAGGCACGTTCCCGCGCCGGAAGGAGACCCAAAACCCGTGAAGGCCGAAACGGAAAAGAACGACCAGAACCCGGAGACATTCAACGCCCGGGAGTACCTGGAGATCATGGGAGGCGACGCGGAGATCGCCTCTAGCCTGGTGGACGGCTTCATTGAGCAAACCACCCGCCATCTCAAGGCCCTGCGGGAAAGCCTCGCCAAGGGAAGCTTCGAGGAAGGAAGGAGGACCGCGCACCTCATCAAGGGAAGCGCCCTGAACATCACGGCCAACCGTTTCGCCCAAACCGCGAAGGACATAGAATGCGCCCCGCCTGATCTCGAGGCCCAGGGCTTCGCCGAAAGGTACCGCGCCGCGGTGGAGGCATATCGGGAACTCCGCGAGGCCCTCCGCGCCGCCTATCCCTCCAAGGGTGACGAGGAATGAGGCTCGCCAGTTACCACGTTCACACCCGCTGGTGCGACGGAAAGGAGAGTCCCGAGGAGGTAGTGCTCGCCGCGGTCCGCTTAGGAATGACCGACCTGGGGTTCTCCGCCCACGGGGCGTGGCCCTTCGCCACGGAATGGCACCTTAAGCCCTCGTCCTACGTTGCCTACGTGGCGGAGATCCGGGAGCTCCAACGGAAGTTCCGCGGCGACATCCGCCTCGCCTGCGGCTTCGAGGCGGACTACCTGCCGGGCATCACCTACCCCGACTACGGGATCTACGCCCCCTTTGCCCCGGACTACCTGATCGGTTCCGTGCACTACGTCTCGCCTCCGGATACGGGGATACTAGCCCCGCCTTGGTCCGTGGACGCCCCGACCTCCGAGGTAGCCTCCGGCCTGGAGCGCTGCTTTCGGGGAGACGGTACCGCCGCGGTACGGCGCTATTGGGAGCTTCTCCGGGAAATGGTAAAGTCCTGCGACTTCGACGTCGTGGGGCATTTGGACCTGCCCAGGAAGAGAAACGGGGAACTCCGGTTTTTCGACGAAACCGCCCCCTGGTACCGCCGGGAACTGGAAACGACCCTCGACGCCGTCGCGGAAGCCGGAAAGATCGTTGAGGTGAATACCGGGGCCATCTCGAGGGGGGCCATGGACGATTTGTATCCCTCGGCGGAGGCCCTCGCGGGACTGGCGGACCGGGGCGTGCGGATCGCGCTCAACTCCGACGCCCACTCGGCCCAGGATCTCACCTCCGCTTACGACCGCGCGGCGAGGGCCCTAAAAAACGCCGGCGTCAGGGAACTCTGGTACCTTGGGGACAAGGGCTGGGAAGCGGAATCGCTGGGGTAAAAAAAAACCGGAGGACCTTCCTCCGGTTTTTTTTAAGCGGTGTACTGTAAAACTGTCCCGATCAGCGGTTTCGCCTTTCGTCCGCGCTCTGGCACTCGATGCACATTAGGGCGTAGGGAATGGCCTCAAGGCGTTCCTTGGGAATCTTTTTTCCGCATTTCATGCACAGGCCGTATTTTCCCTGTTCAATGCGGCTTATGGCCGAATCGATGAGGCGCATGCGCTTGAGATCCTTGGTTCCTATGGTTTCGAGCATCTTTCGGTCCATATCGTCGGAGGCAATGTCCGCAAAATCCTTGGGATCAATTCCTTCCACGATGGCCTTAAAGTCTTCGTTATTTACAATGAGGGTGTCGATAATTTCTTTTTTGAGGTCGAAAAGGGCGGTTTTCATCTGGTCGATGAATTCTTTTTCCATACAAAGCACTCCAGTTGACAAATATATAGATAGACCATAGAATTATACGAACGAAATCTGTAAAAATCAAACTTTTTTGAAAGATTTCGCGGCATTTTTTTTGGAGGCATTGTGGCGAAAGAAGAAGCGATCGAAGTGGAAGGCATTGTCAAGGAATCCCTTCCCAATACCATGTTCCGGGTCGAACTGAAGAACGGACACGTCATCCTTGCGCACCTGTCAGGTAAAATGCGCAAGCACTACATCCGTATCGTTCCCGGGGACAGCGTGAAGGTTGCGCTCTCGCCCTACGACCTCAACCGAGGCCGCATCATTTACCGCGAGAAATAAGCCCCTCTCATTCCCTCAGAGAAAACAGCAGGCGAATCGCGCGGAGGGCGTTTAAGAAGCCCCTGCCGATCGCCCCGACGCAAAGTATCAGCCCGAAAATTCCGAACCACAGCGAAAACCTGAAAAGAAGCACCCCGAGAACGGCTGTCGCGATGCCGCGGACGAGCATTTCCGTGGCCTCCGAGCGCGTATAGGGTCTCTGTTCGGGGCGCTCGCCCCAGGAGTTGGAGCTTCCGAAGGGACCGTACCAGGTCCAGGTATACTGCCCGGTCCAACGGGGGTCGCTGCCCTGTTCCCCGAAGGGATTGTACCCGCCGCCGCGGTACGGTGAGCCGCCGGCCTGTTCCGCGTAGCCGCCCATGTCGTAGCGGGCCTTTTTATCGGGATCCCCGAGGACGGAGTAAGCCTCGTTAATCCCCTTGAAACGCTCTTCCGCCGCCGCGTCCCCGGCGTTTCTGTCGGGATGGTATTTAAAGGCCAGTTCCCGGTAGGCTTTCTTGATCTGGTCGAGACTGGCCTCCCGGGTTACCCCCAGGGTTTGATAGTAATCGGACATCGAAGCAACCTCGGTAATAAAACTCTCCCCCTTAAGGTACTCATAAAACGCCCGGGTTACAAGCGTTCATTTGAGGATTACCCAGGTAGAGCCGGACCCGCCTTCGCCGTGGGTGCTGTGGCCCGATTCCCCCGCATGGGGGTTCCTCTCGAGAAAGAGGCGAACCACGCCCTTGAGGACGGGATCGCTCTCCGAGTGGGTTCCCTTGCCGTGGATGATAAGCACCTTCGAAAGTCCCCTCCGCCGGCAATCGGCGAAAAAGGCCTCCAGCCGCGCCCAGGCGTCGTCCCGGGTAAGGCCGTGAAGGTCGAGGGTTGCCTCGGGCCTCAGGGCATGGAGACGTCTTCGCCGGTCCGCGGGACTCTCCGGTTCCCCGCTCTCGCCGAGAACCGTATCCTTGTCCTGAACTCCGTTCCGCCTCAGCCATACGTCGATGGGGTTGGCCCGCGGTTCTTCCCTCGCGGGCTTCGCGGAGGGCGTTCCGGACGGGGGCCTTTCTCCCCGGTCCAGTTGATCCCGCTGGTCCTGACGCTCCTGCCGGGACTCCTGGGCCATCCGTTTCTTGCCGTAGGGTTTGGCGGTAGACCGCTCCCATTCCCCTAAAATATCGCCAAAATCCATTTCTCACTCCGCCGCAGAAGGGTTATCCGTATAGGGGCGAAAACGCCCCGCTTGGATCCACCCCCGTTTTCCCTCCCCGTCCTCGGCGTAAATCCAGTCCGCCGATACCCGGAGAACGCGAAAGGCCTCGCCCCCGAAAAGGGTTTCCACCGCGCGGGATCCTGTATCCGGAACGTTGTACAGGGGTCCCGGATCGGCAACCCCGGCGACGGGGGTATCGCGAATATACAGGGAAAGGGCGAAAAAGGCGAGAGCGAAAAAGGCCGCGGCCCCCAGGAAGGACAGGAGCCCAAACAGGGCCCGACGGGAGGAAAGCACGAGGAAAAGCAGCGACACCATCAATACCAGCGCGGCGGCGAGCACCAGGGGAAGTTTCCATGCCGCCGGGGGGACTTTCAGCGTCTCGCCCATACCCAGGGCCGCTTCAAGGGCCAGGCGCTCGGACCGGAGGGAGGAGGGAAAGAAGGAACGGTATTCCGCCGACCGGAGCAGGCGAAGCCTTTCCACGGTTTCCGCGGGCACCGTCGGCGGGGCGGCGGGCTCAGGCTCTTCGCGGGGGGGAGTGAAGGCCTCCTGAAGGGCCTCCGCAAGGGGAGCGCTCCCGGCGGAACGAAGGGGGCTCCCGACAAATACGGCGGAAGGCTCGGTCATGAGGACCCCCGAAGGGAGGCCTACCGACGCCTGGGGAAGGGAAACCTCGCCGACGGCGAGGGGCGTCCAGCGATACCGGGCTATCTCGACGCTGCCTTCTTCCCGGTTCCCGCCCCCCGGCGCGCTAAGGAGCTCCAGCAGGGCGTTCTCCGGGAGGACGCACGCCAAAGACCCGTTGAGGGCTTCGGGGGGACCATAAAGAAAAAGATCCCGGGACTCGCCGACACGAATCGGGGCGGCCGGGAGAACCCACCGCAGGGGAAGGGAGGAGACCGCTCGGGGATCCCTCACGGTCACCGGCAGGGCGCCGAATCGGAGGCTCTCTTCGCCGGAGCGTACCTCGAAGGGCCCAATGGGCCAGACCCCCGCCTTGAGGGTTCCATAGGTGAGGGAAAAGACCACCGCGTTTTCCTGCTTGCCCCCGTCCCCAGAGAGCCGCGCCTGAGACTTTCTGCTCTCGGTAAGGAGAAGCCCCTCAGGATCCTCGCCAAGCACCAGCGAGGTATCCGAAGCGGCGGCCCCGTAGGCGACGATGGTCACCGACAGGGGGGCGCCGATTTCCGCATCCCTGGAGGATATGTCCACGGAGCCCGTTAGGGCCGAAAGGTTCCCGCCGAAGGCCAGAAAACCCAGGGCTAGTAGTCGAGACCAGACGCCTCTGCGCCGTCGGATTCCTGGTTTTTCCATCGATCACGCTCCTTTTTCCTGACGAGACTGAGCAAGGCCTCCGATGCGGGGTCTTCGGAGCGCTCGATTTGCGACGCGGACGGAACCGAGGAGGAGCTCGACCGCGCCTCGTCCCTGGAACGCAGGCTCAGCTCCATGTTGATTCTCGCGTCCGCCGCGGCCCCCCCTATCTCCATGGAGCGTCGAAAGCTCTTCGCCGCGCCCTCATAGTCCCCCGACCGAAAGGCGATGACTCCCCGCTGATACCAGGAGGAGGAACCGATCTCGGCGGACGCCCCGTCGCCGATTTCATCCAGGCGGGACAAGGCGGCTTCCCGCTCATCGTCGCCCAGATACACTGAGGCGAGTCCGTACAGGGCATAATCCCTGACCGCCCCGTTTCCGGAGGCTTCCGCCGCCGAAAGGGCGTCGAGGAAGGCCGCCGCCGCGCCGGGAAGATCGCCGCTGCCCCAGGCGAGGGTTCCCGTTAGGACGGAAGCCATGTCCCGCGCGAAGGAAAGGGAAGCCCCGGAGCACCCGGATAAGGCGAAAAGCAAGGCGAGAAGCGGGACAAGCGGGGTCTGGGGCCGTTTTACCATAGACGCTCCCTCCGGCGGACGAGCCCGCCTGAAACCAGGGCCAGGGAAAGAAATACCCCGGAGGCGAAGGCGAATTCGGGAATCCTGGAAACGGGCTCTTCCCTGTACCGAAGCTCGGAGGTTCCGGAGCCCAAAGACTTGATGAGCTCGATGACCCGCACGGCGGAACCCGAATCGAGGGCGTTCACGTAGAGTCCCGCGGGCCCTGCGGCCTCCGCGGCGGAACGGAGGAGGCTTTCCCGCAGGGAGGTTTGCCGGATCTCCGTCCGTTCCGGGTCGGGATCCGCGTCGATGGGAGCCCCCTGCGGGGTTCCCACGCCGACAATGGAGAGGCTGACCCCCCGCTCACCCGCTTCCCGGGCGGCCTCGACGACGGAACCGGAGGTTTCGTCACCGTCGGTAAAAAGGACGATCGCCCGGGCGGAGGCGGTTTTTTCGGGAAACGAGTCCAGGGCCGCGCGAATTCCCAGGGAAAGGGACGAGCCGGGACTCGTGGAAAGGGCCGGCGATAGGCTGTCGAAAAGGTCCTGCACCGACAGGGAGTCCGTCGTCAGGGGCACCGCGAGAATGCCGTTCCCCTTGGCCAGAACCACGCCGGAGGGAACAGGCCCGAGCCTGGAAGACAGCAGTCCCGCGTATCCGGCGGCAAAGGAGAGCCGATTCGGCGGCACGTCTTCCACGGTCATGCTGCGGGAAATGTCGAAGACGTAGAGCACCGAAACGCCCTCCTGCCTTTCACCCTCGAGCCGGGTCCCGATCCGGGGACCGGAAAGGGCTATCACGAGGCAGGCCCAGGCGGCGGAGAAGAAGAGAGCCCGCCGCCATACGGTTCTCGCGAGGAAGGCGCCGCCCCCCCGGGAAAGCCCTTCCAGGGCCGCGCAAAGCCGGGCCTGGCGGAAACGGAAGAATAAAAGAGCCGGCGCCAGAGCGGCTATGAGAAGCAGGAGCTGAGGGCGGTCGAAAAATTGCTTCACAGGATCGCCCCCATGAGTACGCGGCGGATTATCCACGCGAGGGCGGCGAGAATGGCCGCCGCCGCCAGGGCCCCCGTTTCAAGCCGCTGCTCCACCGTTCTCGTCCACGCCACCGGCGACGAGGGCACCGAGGATCCAATGACCGCGAAGGCCTCCGCCAGGTCTTCCGCTCCCGCGGCGGTGACGTACTGACCGCCCCCGCGGAGGGCAATTTCCCGCAGGGAAGCCTCGTCAAAACCTGAATCCAGCACCCCCGAATAGACCGTTCCCGTATCGGGGTCCGCGTATTCGAGAGGCACGTCCCCGCGGGAGCCGATGCCCGCGACGTAGAGGGCAATCCCGCGGTCCCGGAGCACCGAGGCGGCCGTTAGGGGATGAACCTCGCCCGCGTTGTTTTCGCCGTCCGTTAGCAGGACCGCCGCGGCCCGGACGGACTCATGGGAAGTCAGGTGGGCCGCCGCCACGGCGAGGCCGAGCCCCAGGGCCGTACCGTCGCCAAGCTCGCCGATCCTGACGGAATCAAGCCGGCGGAGGAAGGTATCGTGGTCCCGGGTGGGAGGCACGAGCAGGGCCGCCTCGGAGCCGAAAACCACCAGGCCGCAAGCGTCCCCCGGACGCCGGAGCACGAAGGCCCGGATAGACGCCCGGGCCGCGTCGAGGCGGGACTCCCCGGCCATGTCCCGGGCCGCCATGGAGGGACTCGCGTCCAGGGCAAAGAGGACTGAATTCCCCCGGGAGCCGTACATCGACTCGCTGCGGTAGCGAACGGGGCCGGCCCCTCCGATCACGAGAAGCGCGAAGGCGAGTCCCAGGAAAACCCTCGAAACGGCTTGGGCCGCGGAAAGAAAGGGAGGGGTCCAGCGCAAGGGAACCCCGTTCCAGTCGGAAAGGGTCAGCGGAAAGGTTACCTTCCTGAACGCGCCCGCCCTGGAGGCCAAAACGTAGACAGGAAGGGCAAGGAGGAATAATAGAAACGCGGGCCGGTCGAATCCCCCCATCACGGTATCTCCTCCGATGCGGCGCGCTCGAGGGAAACCGAGAGTTCCCGCAAGAGCGAAAGGTCGGCGGGCCTGGTTTCGGCCTCGGAAGGTCCGCCGTAACGGTTGCGGTCAATCCCCTCCAGGACCCCGATTAGGACCGAGGTATCCAGGCCACCACGGAAGGACTCCAGGGCGCGGGCCGCCTCCCTGGGCGTGCAGGCGGAAAAGAGTACCCCCGCGTCGGGGGCGAAAAGGGAAAGATACTTCCTGATTACGTGGGAAAGCTCGGCATACCAGAGGGGCGGCGGGGTTTTCTTGATCTTTTTTTCGAGTCTGGAAAGGTCCTTCTTTAAAAGGCGCTGCCGCCTCGCCGCAGCCCGGGTAGCGCTCCGCCCGGAAAGCTCCGATACAAGCCGGCGAAGGGCGAGGGTTCCCCCCGCCAAGACCAGGACCGCCAGGGCCAGGGAAAGGTAAAGGAGCCAAGAGGTTCCCGGAATGAGCAGGGGAGAACGGGGTCCGCGCAGGGATACCTCTCCGAGACGATCCGCCAGGGATGACACCGAGACCGCCGGGGGGGAAGCCGTAAGGCCCTTCCATCGAACGTCGGGGAGGCTTAACGGACCCACGTTCCACGGCACAAACCGGATCGTGACCGTGGCGCTCTCGGTCTCGGCTGGCCCCCGGGAGATCTCCACGCCGAGAATTACCGCGTCCTCACCGCTTTCCGGGAGCTCTGCGGCGGTGAGGGACGCCCGCTCGCCCGGGGCCAACAGCCGCGAAAAAAGGGGCGAGGGAAAGGAGAGGGCCCCTTCGTCGCCGATAAAGATTTCCCGGGGAACCAGGGATCCCCCCGGGGACGCTGTCCCGCCCGGGGAGGACTCCGCGAATAATCCAAGGGTGACCGCCTGCGAAAGGAATAGGAGCAGCGCGGCGCAGCAGGAGGGATACGGCCGGGGTCTCATCGACGGGCCCCCGCGAAAAAGGCGCACAACTCCCGCAGGGTGTCGCCCTCGGTGGAAAGCCTCAAGGGAGAGGCCCCCCTTCTCAGGCAGGCTTGCTCCCAGCGGAGCCGGTGTTCCCGCTCCTCCCGGGCCCATCGCTCCCGGAAGGACGGAGAACCCGTCGGGAGAAGGGCCTCGGTCCCGTTTTCCGGGTCTAAAAAGGGAACGAGCCCCGCCGGGGGAAGTTCCGAGTCGGTGGGTGACTCGATGCGGGCCGCCACGACGTCGTGTTTTCTGGAAAGCAGCGCCAGCTGTTTC
>QKDA01000265.1 GCA_003246765.1 Spirochaetales bacterium
AGGTAGTCGAACCACGCGTCGGGGGCCTCGCTGCCCGGCAGGTCGTCCACCCGAGGCTGGCCGAATATCTGCGCCTCAATGGTTCCCAAACGGCAGTTCGCAAGTTCGCTTTTCCAAAGCCTTCGGGAGGGATACAGGAGATCCAGGTGGGGAGCGGAGAGAAACCGGGGCCGCATGCCGTTCATGAGAAAACGGGTGGCGAGAATCTGGGAGTCGAAACCCTTGCCGTTGAAGGAAACCAACACGGGGTTCTCACCCGCAAGCTCGATAAAGCGTTCCAGAAAATCCGATTCCCCGGGATAGTCGGAAAGGAGAAGCTGGGTCACCGAGAGGGACTGATTCCCCTCTAACCGGGCAAGAGCGGCCATGAAGGCCACCGTACCCGTACCGTGAGACAATCCCGTGGTCTCCAGGTCGAAAAAGAGGAGCCGGGTACACAGTGCTTCCCGATTTTCCACAGATTCAAGGAACTCCCTCTCCCGGGGAAAGAGGAGCGGAAGGTATGCGGACAGGGGGCTCTTTTCTTCCGGTAGGGGAAAACGGGTTGACCGCTCGAAAAGAAAGTCCCCCTGTCGAACCCATCCGGGCAGCTCCCCGCCCCTTTCGGCCTTTTTTTCGGCGATCCTTTCGGCTTGGGGTGGCGGCGGTGCCTTGCGGACGCTCTGTTCCCGAATCCGCGTTAACCTCGAAGAGAGCCTTCCGCCCTTCATGATTCCGCCGGATTACGGGTAAGGGCCTCAAGAATCAGGGCGGCGTTTTTCTTTATTCCCTCTCCCGTAGAGCTCACCCCGATGCAGGAGGGGCATCCGGTTTCGCATCCGCAGGCGGAAATCCGCTCCCCCGCCGCCGAGAACACCTCCCGGATTCGGGATGCCAGGGCTTCAGAAAGGCCCGTTCCCCCCGGGGCGGAGTCATAGACGTAAAGCGCGGGACAGCCGAAATGGGGGTCACGAATCCGGGGGGCCACGCCGATATCGCGTCGGTCGCATAGGAGGAAAAAGGGCGCTACGGACCTGATGATGGAAGCGATGCCCCCCAGGGTTTCCGCCTGGGCTGCCTCGTCCATCGAGGCGAGGGTGTCGGGGGCGTCTCCTTCGCCGTGGGCTGAAATTCCGTCGAGCAGGAGAACGAGTCCCCGGGTTTCCCTCTCCTCCGCGTCCAGGGCTATCTCGCCGAAACCGAGGTTCTCATGGGTATGGAAACGGAGCTTCTTAAACTTTGAGACCTGGGTTCGCACCAAAAGATCCCCCACCACCAGGCTCACCCCGCCCGCTACGCCCTCGGTCTTCTCGTCCTCCGAGAGCACCTTGATGTCCGTCTTCACCACCGCGTCGGTAAAGTAGTTCGACTCGGTCTCTTCCACCTCCGCGCGCCGGTTCGGAATGTCCAGGGACTTCACGACGTACTGCTTTCCGAGGTGAATGTATATCGCGTTCTGAAAGATCAGCTCCTTCGCCGAGGGACGGTCCATTTCGCCGATCACCTCGTTCCTTCCCTTGGTCACGTCCACGATTACCACGTTGTCCGCCGTGGCGGAGCGCAGGCTTACCCCTTCCGCCGGGTAACCCCGGTCCGACCAGTGCCAGCGCCCGGCGGCGTGCCTGAGCATGCCGTCCTCCTCAAGCCACTCGAGAATTTCCTCCGCCGCCTCTTGCGGAAAGGTTTCGCCCCCCTCCCCGGCTTCTCCCAAGCCGCTGCCGGCATGAAGAAGCTCGTCCGTGAAGGGAAGCTCGAAGGCCGCGCACTTGATGTGGTCCGTGAGAACGTAGGGATTGTCCGGATCTATTTGGGCGGTTTCCTGGGGCCGTTCGAAAAAATAATCCCCATGGCCGATGATGTACTGGTCCAGGGGCGACGAAGAGGCGATAAATACCGCCACGGACTCGGTCTGCCTTCGCCCGGCCCTTCCCGCCTGCTGCCAGAAGGAGGCGAAGGAGCCCGGGAATCCCGCCACCACCGCGGCGTCCAAGCCCCCTATATCAATGCCCAACTCCAGGGCGTTGGTCGAAACCACCCCTTGAATGTCGCCGTCCCGAAGTCCTTTCTCGATCTTCCTTCGTTCTTTCGGAAGGAGTCCTCCCCTATAGGGAACCACCGTGATGCCGTGGTTGTCGTTATAGACGTTTCTCAGGGAATCGTTGACGTAGGATGCGATTACCTCGGTCCTGACCCGGGAATGGGCGAAGAGGATGGTCTTGATTCCCCCCTTGAGAAAGGCCAGGGCCCAACGCTGACTCTCGTTCATCACGCTCCGCCTTATACCCTGTACCGCGTCCACCAGGGGAGGGTTGTAGAGCACCACGGTTTTTTTGCCCGCGGGGGCGCCGTTGCGGTCGATGAGGGTCACTTCATCCCCTAAAAGGCGCTCCGCGAGCTCCTTCGGGTTTCCGATGGTGGCGGAGCACAGGATGAAGGTCGGATCGGAACCGTAAAAACGCGCAACCCGGCGGATCCGGCGTATGAGATTCGCCACGTGACTGCCGAAAACCCCCCGATAGGTGTGCATTTCGTCGATAACCACGAAGCGAAGCCTTGAAAAAAAACGAATCCACTTGGTGTGGTTTGGCAAAATTCCAGCGTGCATCATGTCGGGATTAGTGATGATGATGCGCCCCTTGTCCCGCGCGTCAGAACGTACAGACTGGGGAGTGTCCCCGTCGTAGATGCCGACCTTCAGGGGAATTCTTCCCGTATCCGCCCCGTCGCCGACCATTCCGTTTATCTCGCTCTGCTGATCCTGGCTCAGGGCCTTTGTGGGGAAAAGGTAAAGGGCCCGGGCGTCGGTGTCCTCCAGGAGGGTCTGCATGACCGGCAGGTTATAGCTCAGGGTTTTCCCCGAGGCCGTAGGCGTCACCACCACGGCATGGGCACCCGCGCGGACGGTTTTATAGCATTGAGCCTGATGGGAATAAAGCCTTTCCATGCCCCGGCTTCTGCATGCGTCCGCAAGCCGGGGATCGAGATCCTCGGGGAAGGACTCATAGGTGCCTTCCCGGGGCGGAAATACCTTCACTTCCGAGATAAAGGGGGCAAAGGAAGGATCCGAAAGGATGGACGTGAGACGGTCTGCCTGGGTCATGGGATGAGTATAGCAAGGCCGGGGGGAAAAAGAAATCCATAAACCGGTTTAGGCATGAAATCTTACTGGCACTCTTGCCGGAGGGAGATTATACTCAAGTAATCTCGAAACATGCGAATCCTAAGGAGTGTAATCGTGTCCAGGGTACTATCAATCATCCTAGGCGGCGGCAAGGGCACTCGCCTTTATCCGCTCACCAAAGAACGTTCAAAACCCGCAGTCCCCTTCGGTGGCAAGCACCGCATCGTGGATATTCCCATCTCGAACTGCATCAACTCAGGGTTTAACCAAATTTACATCCTGACGCAATTCAATTCCGCCTCCCTGCATCTCCATATCGCCCGGGCATACAACTTTGACGCCTTCTCCGGGGGCTACGTGGAGATCCTCGCGGCGGAACAGACCTTCGAGCATTCAGGCTGGTACGAGGGAACCGCCGACGCGGTCAGGAAGAATTTCCTTCACTTCAAGACCCAAAAGCCCACCCACTACATTATTCTCTCCGGCGATCAGCTTTACCGCATGGACTTGGCCGAGTTTCTCCGCAAGCACGAGGAATCCGGCGCCGACATAACCATCGCGTGCACCGCGGTTAACCGCTCCGACGCCTCAGGTTTCGGGATAATGAAAACCGATAAAACCGGCAAGATAGTCGAGTTCATGGAAAAACCCGGTTCCACCAAGAACATCGACGACTGGAAGATCCCGGAAGAGGCCCGGGACCCTGCCGTTCCCGCGGGCAAGGACTATCTGGCCTCCATGGGCATCTATATCTTCAATGCCCAGGCCATGGAAAATTCCCTGGCGAATACCCTTACCGATTTCGGCAAGGAGGTTATTCCCGAGGCCATTCAGCGCTTCAACGTGGCGGCTTACGTCTATAACGGCTACTGGGAGGATATCGGTACGATCCGCAGCTTCTACGACGCTACCCTGGATCTCACGAGCATCGAGCCGAAGTTCAATTTCTACGACGAAGACCGGCCAATCTACACCCATAACCGCAACCTGCCCTCCTCGAAGGTTAACCAGGCCACCCTAGATCAGGTCAATACCAGCGAGGGCTGCGTCGTCACCAACGCGACCATCAAGCGCTCGGTTATCGGCATTCGCTCGACCATCGAGTCGGGAGCCTATCTGGAGGGCGTAATCTGCATGGGGGCGGACCGGTACGAGAGCGACGAGGAAAAGGCAGATAACAGGAAAAAGGGAATTCCCCCCATCGGTATAGGCGAGCGCAGCGTCATTAGGCGGGCCATCATAGACAAGAACGCCCGTATCGGGAAGGACGTGTCCATCGGAATGGGCCGCATTCCCGAAGACGGCGATTACGGCTGGTACCACGTGGTAGACGGCATTTACGTAATCACCAAAAACGCCGTGGCTCCCGACGGGACCGTGATCTAAGCCCGGGACTAACGAGTTCGAGCCGAAGGTTGCTTGAACCGACCCCCTGAGAGCGGAAGCCTCAGGGGGTTTTTCGTTATGGGAGCAGCGAGGCAGATACCTCTGCGATAAGCCTGAAGCCCTCCAAGATCTCGTTCTCGGGCCTGGCGTAGTTTACCCTCACGCAGCGGAACCGGTGGGGATGTTCCCTCCACGCGGTTTCCTCCGGAACGCCCCCTTCGGGACCAAAGAAGAAGTATTCTCCCGGAACCACCACGACCCCCCGCTCCTTGAGCCTTGCGTAAAGCTCCGAGGTGCCGACGCGCAGGTCGGGGAAGTAGAGCCAAAGGAACATCGAACCCTCGTTGCGGTGATGCATCCAGTTCCTGCCGGCCATGGCGTCCCGAATCGCTTCCCGGGCAAAGCGGGACTTCTCGCGGTAAAAGGGCTGAACCTCGGAAGTGGCCAATCGCTTGAGTTCCCCGCTGGAAACGAGACCCTCCGCGAGAACCTGACCCAGGGAGCCAGAAGCCAGGGCCGCAATGGAGTTTAGCGCAGAGAGAGCCGAAACGATCTGAGGATCCGCCACGACGATGCCCGTGCGCAGGGCAGGCAGGCCAATCTTGGACAGGCTCATGGAAAGGATGGTGTTTCGGTTCCATCTCGGCGCCGCCGTTCCCTCTATAACCTCGGGAAATATGATGTCCGGGAAGGGCATCCCGTAGGCGTTGTCCACCATGAGGGGAACCCCATGGGCCTCCGCTACCGCCGAAAGGGCGTCGATTTCGTCGTTGGTCAGGACGTTGCCCGTGGGATTCGTGGGCCGGGACACGCAAATGGCCGCAACCTCGGGGTGGCTGCCCAGGTACTCCCGGACGAGGTCAACGTCCAGGCGATACTTAAACTCATGGTTATCCAGAAGCTCGATTTTCGAGGGAAGGGTCACGAAGGTTCCCGGATAAATACCCTGATCCGCGTACCCGATGTATTCCGGCACCAGGGGAAAGAGGATGGTCCTTCGCTCGGGTCTTTCGCCGGAAAGCAGGTTGAAAAGGTAGAAGAAGGCGCTTTGGCTGCCGTTGGTGATGGCAACGTTTTCGGGGCCTATGTCCCAGCCGTACTCGCGGTTAAAGAAGGTTACCAAGGCCTCGATAAAGCGAAGCCTTCCCTGGGGAGGATCGTACTGGCTGATGGCGCACTCGAAGGCGTCTCCCCAGGAGAGGAGCCTTTCCATCTCCCGGCGGTAAGCCTTTTCCACCGCGGGAACCCGGGCGGGGTTGCCTCCCCCGAGGCGGCAGGGGGTAACGCCCTCGGGCAGGGGGCGTCCAAGATCGTCCATGAGCCGGAGGATTCCCGACTCGCCGGTGAGTTTCGTTCCGAAAGATGAAAAAATCACTGATGTTTCTCGCAGGTTTCGCAGGATTCGTCCTGTTGGATTTGGGCGGTTATTCGAATCGGTTCCGACCGCTTCACCCTAACCGTCAGGGTGTCTCCCCGGGCGTCCACGCGCAGGGTGTCTCCCCGGGCGATTTTTCCCGAAATAATAAGCATGGAAGCGGGGTCTTCGATCTCCCGCTGGATCAGGCGCCGCATGGGCCTGGCGCCGAAGGCGGGCTCGTAGCCCCGGTCCACCAGGTAGTTTCGCGCCGCGGGACGGAGCGAAAGGTTTATCCCCTGCTCACCGAGCCGTTCCGCGAGTTCCGCGACCTGAATGTCCAGTATGGAGGATACCTCCGAGCGCTTCAATGCGTCGAAAACGACGATATCGTCTACCCGGTTGATAAACTCGGGGTTGAATACCCTCTTGAGTTCTTCCATGGCCCCGGCGCGTATGTCCGCGTGGGAAAGAACCCCCGTTCCTCCGGACGAGAAGCCGAGCCGGTTCTCTTTGGTGATGGAACGGGAACCCGCGTTGCTGGTCATGATGATTACGGTGTTCCGGAAATTTACCGTATGCCCAAGGTTATCCTTGAGTTCCCCTTCCTCGAGAACCTGCAGCAAAAGGTTGAACACGTCCGGGTGCGCCTTCTCTATCTCGTCCAAGAGCACCACCGCATAGGGGTTCCTGCGGATCTTCTCCGTGAGTACGCCGCCTTCCTCAAAGCCCACGTAACCCGGGGGAGCCCCTACCAGGCGGGAGGCGTTGTGTTTTTCCATGTAGTCGCTCATGTCGATGCGCACCAGGGATTCCTCGGTGCCGAAGAGGAATTTCGCCAGGGTTTTTGCGAGCAGGGTCTTTCCCACCCCCGTGGGGCCGAGGAAAATGAAGGATCCCAGGGGTCGCCGGGTGGATGAAATTCCGGCCCGGGACCGGCGTATCGCGCTGGCGATTACCGCTATCGCCTCGTCCTGGGCGATAACCGTGCGGTGAAGCTCCGATTCAAGGTTTACTAGCCTGGCGGCCTCGCTCTCGCTTAAGGAACTGGCGGGAATGCCCGTCATGACCGACAGGACCGCGCACACGTCCTGGGGAGTCACCAGGTCGGCGTCGGAGGGTTCCGGGTTTTGCCATCGGCGGCGGATGCCCTCAACCTCAGACCTGAGTCGGCGGACCTCATCGCGTACCAGGGCCGCCCGCTCGTAGTTCTGGCTCAGGACCAGTTCCTTTTTTTCTTCCCCAAGGCTGGCTATCCGGGTCTCCAGGGCGGCGATTTCCGAGGGTCTAACGTCTCCCTCTATCTTCTTCATGGCCCCGGTCTCGTCGAGCACGTCTATGGCCTTGTCCGGGAAAAAACGGTCCGTCAGGTAGCGCCCCGATAGGTCCACGATGGTTTTCAGCGACTCCCCGCTGTAACGGACGTTGTGGTGCGCCTCGTAACGGGCCTTGATGCCCTCGAGTATCCTGTAAGTTTCCTCCGCGTCCGGCTCGCGTACGAGGACGGTCTGGAAGCGCCGCTCCAGGGCGGCGTCCTTCTCAAAGTACTTCCGGTATTCTCCCAGGGTCGTAGCCCCGATGCACTGGAGATCTCCCCGGGCCAAGGCTGGCTTGAGCATGTTGGAGGCATCCATGGCCCCTTCCGCCCCGCCGGCACCGATGATGGTGTGCAGCTCGTCGATGAACAGGATGATGTTCCCGGCCTCGGCGATCTCCTTCATGATCTTTTTGAGCCGCTCCTCGAACTCGCCGCGGTACTTGGTTCCGGCGATGACCGAGGCGAGATCCAGCGTCAAAAGCCTTTTTCCCACCAGGTTTCGGGGAATCCTCTCGGAGACGATGCGTTCCGCGAGTCCCTCCACGATGGCGGTCTTGCCGACGCCGGGTTCGCCGATGAGAACCGGGTTGTTTTTGTTTCGCCGGGAAAGAATCTGAATTACCCGCTGTATCTCGTTCGTCCTTCCGATGACCGGATCGAGCTTGCCTTCCCGGCTCATGGCGGTTAGGTCCTTGCTGTACTCTCCGAGGAGACTCGCGTTCTTCGCCGCTTGCTGAACCGGCTCTGAGCCCGGGATTCTCCGCTGCCGTGTCACCAGGGAGGTATCCCTGCCGGCGGTGGCTTCCTGTACGGCCTTTCTAACCTCGTCGACCGTAAGGGATTCACGCTCGAAGAATTGATGGGCCACGCTCTGGTTCTCCCTGATGCAGGCCAGGAGGATGTGTTCGGTTCCGATATAATCGTGCCTGAGGGAACGGGCTTCGATGGATGCCGCGTCGAGCATGGCCCTAAGGCGCCTTGAAGGGGGTATGTCGCCGAATACGATGGTTCCCGAACGAGGCGGCAGGGACTGTTCAAGCATGAGCTGGAAGGAAAGCACGTTTACCTTGAGGGACTGGAGCACGGAAAAGGCGGTGCTGTCCGCTCCCTGCAAGAGGGCCAGGAGCACGTGCTCCGGCAGCAGCTGGTCCGCGTTTGACCGCTTGGCTTCCTCCTGGCTAAGTATAGTGAGTAGCTTTTGCGCACGTTGTGAAAGGCCCTTGAACACTGCTCTTTATCTCCTCTCGCGAATATCGGCATCCTTGAGGATTTCCTGGATCACCATGGCACGAAGCCGGTTAAGGCGGGCTTCTTCCGACGTTACGTCCTCTTCAATGATAATGCTTCCGCCGGAAATAACAAAGCTTAAATGCGCGTTCTGAACGCGGTAGAGCAAGGCTGCCAGGTCCACGGGCTTCAGGCCCGTAAGCAGGGACAGTTCAAGCCCCAAGCGAAGCGTTCCCAGGAGGGATACCGCCTCGTCAAAGCCGATAAAGCGCGCGTATTTCGCGGTTACAATCGACCGGTATACCGCGTCTTCTACCTGAGTGGGCCGTTGGGCGTAGAGCTCCTCCCGGGTTTTCCGCTCCAGGTCGGCAAGTTTTGCAGCTCCCTGTTCAAGCCTCTGCAGCTGAGATTCCAGGGAGCCTCCGCCGGAAGAGGCCAACGATAGGCGGTAGAGGAATCCCAGTGATTGCTCGCCCCGGGTTCCGTAATATCCCTGGGCGTCGAATCCGTTGCCCAAGTATTCCCTGAGGGCCCGGTCGATCAGGGATCCCATGCAGAGGCCGGGCAGGCACAGTAGGGCGGAAACCCTCATGCCGGAACCGGAGTCCGAAAGGCGCGCCGTAAGGTATCCGAAATCGGCGGAGGCGGAAAACTGCACCCTCTTCGATAGATCCGACTCGACGGCAAGAACCTCCCTTAGGGCCCGTTCGGGGGACAGTCCGGCGGTAAAGCCGGCAATCCGGAGATGGTCCGTCATGTTGACCGTGGCGGACAGGGTTCCGTCGGATCGTATCACGATTCCCCGCCACGGTTCCCCTCCGGCCTCCGCGGCGACTATGCCCCGTTCCGCCAGGATACGCTTCCCTAAGGGATCCAGGGAGGACATGCGTACGGTTTGATACTGTTCCGGGTTGGCGCCCTGGTTGAAGGCGTCGAAGATGAGGGATTGTACCCGTTCGGCGTCGTCGGACTTGATGGTTCCGGGAAAGGAAAACCCCGCGAGGTTGCGGGCCAGGCGTACCCGGCTGGAGATTACGACGTCGTTTTGGGGCCCTTCCCGGACGTACCAGGCGTCTTGGCTCGCGGGGGTCATGCGTTTCCTCCCAGGGCCCGTATCCTGTCGCGGTAATAAGCGGCTAGTTCGTAATCCTCCGAATCGATCGCCCGTTGGAGTTCTTTCTTGAGGTTTTCGGGATTCGGGGAAAGGGTCTTGAAGGCCTCGAGCTTTTCCGGCAAGGGGCCGTCGAATCCCGGCATAAAACCCTCGGAACGCATGAGGGCCGTGATCTCGCCGCGAAATTCCTGGTAGCAGAGGGCGCATCCCACCGTTCGTTTCTTTCGGAGCTCATCCAGCGAGGTGCCGCAGCCCGGGCAGGTTTGGGTCCCTTCCCTTCCCCTCTCGGGGTTGGAGAGTACGCCGGAAAAAAGCCCTCCCAGGGAGATGTCTATGCGGTTGTCCTGCAGCTTGTATCCCCGCTCCCTGGCGCATTGCTCGCACAGGTGCAGCTCTATCGATGAGCCTCTGGAGACTTGCTGCACGAAGATGACAGCCGTTCTTTCCCGGCACATGTCGCATTTCATCAATATTTCCTCAGGGTCTCAATGGGCTTCTCCCGGGCGCCCCTGCGGGCTGGAAGGAGGGAAACCGCCGCGGACAGCAACAGGGTCCCGCAGGCAATCAGCAAAAGGTCCTTAAGGCTTAAGGTAACCGGGATGGACTGAAGGTAGTATTCCGGGTCGAGCATGCGTATCCTCCCCGGCATCGACAGCGGATCTCCCCCGGATAGTATATACCACAATTTAAGGGATCCGTTAATCGCTCCCTCAAGAAGGGAGAAAAGGCCGTTCACGTGCAGGGCGGCGAGAATGCCCAGGGGAAGGCCCAACACGACCCCTCCGAGTCCCGTCACGCTCCCGGCGATAAGAAAGGCCATGGTCAGGGTTCCCTGGTCGGTACCGCAGCTTTTCAGGATTGCCACGTCCCGGCGGCGCTCAAGCACAAGCATCACCAGGGCGGACGAAACGTTCACCGTCGCCACCAGGACGATAAGGAACATAATGAAGAGCAGGAGGGTCCTGGTGGTATTAAAGGATTGGAACTGGCTCCGGTTCAGTTCTTCCCAGGTATACGCCGTAAAACCCTCCGGCGCGAGCCTAAGGAGGGAAAACCGTACGGATTCAAGATTCCTGAAGGGATTCTCCGTTCGCACGTTGACGAAGGTGGATGAAGACTCCCTCCCCATGATCTCCATGCCCGTATCGAGGGGGAGAAATAGCCACAGCGCGTCCAGTTCCCGATACCCCGAGGAGACGATTCCCTTGACCGTCCAGACGCTGAACCGGGGCTTCTGGCTTCCGTCGGGGTTTACCGACAGGGTGAGTACCCGAAAACGGTCCCCGACTGAGAGGCCCGTGATCTCCGCGAGCTTCTCGCCCAAGAGCGCGTCCTTCGGGCCTTCGAGGGTCAGACTGCCCGACACGGGTTTCAGGAGCCCCCGTACCCCGGGATTGCCGGTAAGGAATTCCGGTTCCAACGCCCGCAGGGTAGCCCCGGTTCGCCCGTTGGGGCCTATGACCATGCCAGGACCGGTTCTCTCAGCCCACGCCCCCGTTATGAGTCCCTCGGGATTCTCCAGGAGAATATTCTTGGAAAGGGCTTTCATGGCGGCGGGACTGTCCGCCATGGGAGAAATTCCCGCGTAATCGGAAAGCCGCAGATGGGAGGTGGACAATTCGATAATGCGGGCGGATATTCCCTCTATCATTCCGTTAGCCACTACAAGTACCACTATGAGGGGGACGAGACTCACGGCAATGCCCGCCATGGCCCCGTAAAGGCTTTTCCTCGCGTTGGAAGAGGAGCCCCGGGCTCCGAATCCGAGAAATCGCAGCGCCAGGGTAAGGGATCCTGCCAATCTCATGAGGGTATCAGCCCCTCCCGGGTAAGTCTCAGGGAAAGATCGGCCATGGCTGCCATCTCCCTGTCATGGGTTACCAGGATCAAGGTTTTTCCGTATTTGGTCACCACGGCGAAAAGTATGTCCCTGACCAAGGCTGCGTTCTCAGGGTCCAGGTTGCCCGTGGGCTCGTCCGCAAGTACCAGGGAGGGGGAATTAACCAGGGCCCGGGCAACCGCCGCCCGCTGCCTCTCGCCGCCGCTCATGCGGGAGGGCACGTGATGGAGTCGGCCCTCGAGTCCGACGTCCGAGAGGAGCTGCCGCGCCCGCTGAAGGGCTTGCTTCTTAGGCATTCCGGCCATATAAGCCGGGAGCATTACGTTTTCCAGGGCCGTGAAGTCCTTCAATAAATAGTGAAACTGAAACACCAGGCCCAGGTGGGAGGCCCTATACCGGGAAAGTTCCTCTTCCCCCAGGGCGGTTACCTCAAAACCAGAGGAACGTACCGTACCGGAAGAGGGACTTTCCAAGCCTCCAAGGATATTGAGCAAGGTACTCTTGCCGCAGCCCGATTCCCCGGTTATGGCTACCCGTCTGCCCTCGGGCACCTCAAAGTCCAGGTCCTCGAAAATTACCAGCTCTTCCGCCTCTGTCTGGAATCTCTTAGTAAGCTTTTCCGCCCGTAAGATTGGATTACTCATTGCGTAGGACCTCCGCAGGTTTAAGTCGCAGAACGGTTCTGCTCGCGTGCCATGCGGCTCCCGCGGCCGCCACTATGCCGAAGAGAAATACCGCCGTGGTTTCCGGGAGGAAAATTCGGACGGGTATAGAGTCCATGTAAAAATAGGCCGGGCTGAATAGGGTGAAAGCCTCCCCGGGCTCGGTACCCATCAGGGACGAAGCGAAACGGTTGGCCAGATTGACCGCCGACTCCGCCAGGCCGAACACCCCGTTGATGTGCACCGACAGAAAGAGTCCCGCCGCAAGGCCGAGCAGGCTTCCCGCGAAACCAGTGCCGAGACCTCCCAGGGTGAACATAAACCGCACGTCGGCCGCTCTTGCCCCAAGGGCCGTGAGAACGGCGATGTCTTCGCCCCGTTCGTATACGGCCCTTCTCATTCCGTGGTAGATATTGACCGCTACCACGGCAAAGATAAGAAATACCAAGAACATAAGGATGTTTTTTTCGATCTTCAGGGCGCCGAAAAACGCCCGGTTGAAGGTTCTCCAAGACTCGGCGGAAATTCCGGGAAAGAGGCGGAGTAATTCCTCGATGACCTCGCCGTCGCCCTCGGGGTTTCGCAGCTTGATGCCGATGGTATCGCTCTCCGCTCCACCCGCGAGCCTTCGGCCCGATTCTTCCGAGATGAAGGCATAACCGACGTCCTGCGCGTAGTATCCGGTCTTGAAAAGGCCCGTGACCTCCAGTTCGCCGTCCAACGGAAAGAGGTCCGCTTCGGCGCCCCCCGCCACGGCGGCCAGGGTAATGCGGTCGCCAATCCTGACCGACAGCAGACGCGCAAGCTCGTAGCCGAGCACAACCGAGCGCTCGCCGGAGAGATCGAAGGAACCGGATACGGCCCGGGCCTCCGCGGCGAATTCAATGTCCATCTCAGTCACATCAGGCGGCAAGGCCCGTAGGACGCAAGGAGACTGCCGCGCAAAATTGCCCACCGCCAGGGCCTGAATATCCCTGAAGGGAACCGCGGCGCGGACCCCCTTGATCCCGGCTATGCGTGAAGCCGCCTCTGCCGGAGCCGATACCCTGACGTGGTAGGAGTTCGTTTCGAGGATGCTTCGAATGGAACCTTGCTGAAAGCCGTTCATGACCGCGAGGATTACCGTGAGGGTCATAGCCCCGAAGGCTATTCCAAGGGTAGAAAAAAGGGACGTTACGGCAGACCTGCCCCGTCGGTCTACGGATCCGAAACGGCCCGCGACGAAAAGTATCCAGCCCTTTGGAGGTTTCATTGAAGGGTCTCCCTGCTTCCGTTGACGTAGCGTTCCGACAGGATCAGGATACCGTTCCTGTATATGTTTTCGGACCAAAGGCCGTCGGTTTCGTAGATTACGCTGAAAACCTTCTGTCCGTCCCTTTCCACTACCCTTTCGCGAAGCTCTCCCTCGTCATCGTATACCCAACGCTCCAGGGTCTCATTTCCCTTTTCGCGGGTTTCCCTAAGGGTTTCCCGTCCCTGGGAGTCCCATTCCCTGCGAATCTCAGTCAGGATCTTTCCCGAGGGATCCTGCACCACGCGGTTTACCTCTAAACCCGCGCCGTCGTAGCGGCTCTCGGTGGAACCCCGGGAATCGGTAGAGAGCATAAGCGAGGGTTTCTGGTTCTCCCCTTCATACACCCAGCTGGTAAGGAGGGATATCTCGCCCTTCCTCCACTCCGTGGCCCGTACGGGCCTTCCGAGGGAGTCCCTTTCCTCCAGATACCAAGACTCGGGGGTAATCAGGGTTGAATCGAGTTCGCCCATGTGCACAAAAGGCCTTTCACCGGGGGTCACCTCGACTGACCCCTCTTCTGCGGAGGCGGCGAAGGCCAGAATGAAGACCGTCGTCAGGACGGCGGTAATGAGCCTTTTCATGATTCGGAACGACCGAGGAATTCATCTAGATAGAGCGCCTTGTCGAAGGGGGCAAAGTCGCCGTACCCCTCCCCGGTTCCCACGAAGGCTACCGGCAATCCCAGCTCCTTGCCCGCGGATACCGCGATGCCCCCTCGGGCGGTGGAATCGTATTTTGTAAGCACTATGGCGTCGATTCCTACAGCCTCATGAAAGGCTTCCGCCTGCCTAAGCCCGTTTTGGCCAGTGGTAGCGTCCAGGACCAGGAACTTCCGGTAGCAACCCTCGTCGGCTCTGGATGCGGCGATACGGTCAATCTTCTGCAGCTCCCGAATGAGGTTATCCTTGTTGTGGAGCCTTCCCGCGGTATCCGCTATAACGAGGCCCCCGCCGCCGGCACGAACGGCTTCCGCCGCATCGAATACCACCGACGAGGGATCGGCTCCGTGCTTGTGGGATACCACCCGGGCGGAAAGCCTTTCCCCGTGGGTTTGAAGCTGTTCTATGGCCGCTGCGCGGAAGGTGTCCGCCGCGGCGAGAACCACCGGAATTCGGTCTTTGTACCAAAGCGCCATTTTTGCCGCGGTCGTGGTTTTGCCGACCCCGTTAACGCCGAGCATAAGGGCTATCGATACCTTGCCGGTTTCCGGGGCGAAAGAGTATTCCCCGACCCACGGGGAAATGGCCTGCCTGAGCAGCGCGACGATGGAGTCCCGGTCGGATACCCCTTCCCTAGCGCAGCGCTTTCGAAGGGAATCAACCAGCTCCATGGCGGTCTTAGCCCCCAGATCCCCTTCTATGAGGCCGTCCGAAAGGTCGTCAAAAAAATCATCGTCCAGTTCACGGTTTGAGCCGAAAAGGCGCCTGAGCCCTTCCGCCAGGGAACGTTTAGCCATGTATCCTCCGTCAGTCGGTAGCGAGTCCTGCCTCCTGGGGCAGGGCCTGTTCCGCGGCCAGGAGGTAGCGGACCAACTGTATCACGTAATTTACCCCGAGGATAACGCTCGCCGCGGAAGCCGCGTTTGAGGCAATTCCCCAGCGATTGATGTCGTCGTAGGTAGTCTGTCTGTCGGGAAGCTTTCCCGCGTCATAGGCGCGAAGCTTGTCCTGAAGGGTTCCGTACGCCAGCATGGATACGGGAAGCGAGATATAGAGGGCGCCCAGGGACCAATAGAGGACAGACCTTTGCCCTTCTATGCGTTTCTCCGTTTTGATACGGTTCGACTTAACTTCGAAGGGGCCTGGACCGCCCTGTACGTAGAACCAGGTGGTTACGCCGCCGTCGGTGACGCTTCCCAAGGAGGTTCCGAGGGGCAAGCTAAGGGTTACGGGGGATTCCCCCACGTAGAGGGAGTCGAGGTATACCAGGGAACCGGGAACGGAAGCCGAAAAACCCGCCGCCACGCGCGTTTCGGGTTCCAGGTTTATTGCGACGCGATAGGGGTGTCCTGCCTCGAAATTCGCTTCCATGAACGAGCTCACGTGTCCCGCCGCGTCCGCGTCGATACGGTGGGTTCCCGCAGGGACTACCCAGGTTCTGGTCCCGGAAGGAATAGTTTTGCCGTCGACGAAGACCTCCGCGCCTTCCGGGAAGATTTCGAGCTGGAGAGTAACGGCTTCCACGTGGGAAAGGGTGGTTTTTACTGCCGCCGTGAGGTTATCCACCAAACGGCCCAATTCCTCCCAAGGCGCCGCGGCGACATACTCAGAGGGGGCGATACCCTCTATGCCGGTTTCAATTTTCATGGTGACCACGAGGTAACCCGAAGTATCCTCTATCGTACCCGTAATAAGGCCGGAAATTCCTGCCTGCCTGAGAGCCGAAAGGGGTTTCGCCCCCCCGTCGTAGAGCTTGCTCCCTCCCTCCCACAGGGCGACCCGTTGGGGGCTTCCCCCGGAGGCTACCGCCTTTTGCCTGATACCGGAGCTTTCCTGAAACGAACGAATTTCTTTCTCTTTCTCCCGGATTTTCTTTTCCGCCGCCGCCCTTCGCCGAGACCTTGTAAGGGACGGAAGGGGATCGAAAAGGATCTTGTCCCTTTGGGATATTAGGGAAGCGCGGTCCTTCACCAGGGAAAGGAGCTTGTCGTTTCTGGTTGCCCGTTCCCGGGCCAAGGTCTCCTCCTGCGCGGTAAAGCGCATGAAGCCCCCTTCAAGGGACTGGGAAACCATGAGGGGAAGCGATTCGGCGTATGATTCGTAGGCTGCAGGAAGGCCGTCGGAGGAAAAGCGTGATGCTGCGAGAACCCAGTCATCGGCGCCCCACAGCTCAGGGGAGAGCAACGCGAGCGCGATGAGAAGGCTTCGCGTTCTACACCGCCAGGGAGAGGGCATTGAGCACCTCCCTCGCGATGAGGGGCTTGTGAAGGACCGAAACCGCGCCGAGGGAGAGGGCTTCCTCCACCCGGTCCTCGTCGCCCGGCGATCCAACCACGATAAACCTGGTAGAAGGGGACCCGAGGCGGTAAGGCGCGGGATCAACGAAGAAAAAGGGCTCGTATACCACCGCGGCGGGACGGTCCGAGGCGATTCGTTCCTTAAGCGTTTCGTGAACCTCTCCCTCGAAACGTTCGAGCTCCATCCCATTCGCGAATTCCCTGAGCGCGCTGAAAAAACCCTCGGAACGGCACACCACCAGTATCATAGGTCCTCGTCGTCTCCTGCCAGGGGGAGCCCCTTCCATTTACTGTTGAGCCAGGATTCCATGAAGGGATCCAGGTCCCCGTCCATTACGGCTTGAATATTGCCCGTTTCGTGCTTGGTACGGTGGTCCTTCACCATGGTATAGGGCTGAAAGACGTAGGAGCGTATCTGGTTGCCCCAGGAAATTTCCTTTTTTTCGGCGGCGAACTTCTGGTTCTCCTGTTCCTTTTTTTCCTTGTAATACTCGTAAAGTCTTGCCCGGAGCATGTTCATCGCCAACTGCCGGTTCATGATCTGGCTTCGTTCGGTTTGGCAGGCTACCACGATACCCGTGGGAAGGTGGGTAAAACGCACCGCCGAATCGGTCTTGTTCACGTGCTGGCCCCCGGCTCCGCCGGCCCTATAGGTGTCGACCCTGAGATCCTCGGGGCGAATGTCCACTTCGATGGTGTCGTCCAGGATGGGGAACGCGTGCACCGAGGTAAAGGAAGTATGCCTGCGCGCGTTAGCGTCGAAGGGACTGATTCTCACCAGCCGGTGCACCCCGGATTCACCCTTAAGGTACCCGAAGGCATAATCGCCGGTAATCTGGTACGTAACCGATTTTATGCCGCCGTCGGCTTCCAGAATGTCGGCGGTCTCGACCTTGTAGCCTCTCCTCTCCGCCCAACGAACGTACATTCGGGCAAGCATTGAGGCCCAGTCACAGGCTTCTGTCCCGCCGGCGCCGGCGTGAATTTCGAGGAATGCCCCGTTACGGTCCACCTCGTCTGAAAGGAGATTGAGAATATTCAGCTTTTCAAAGCGCTCGGAAACGGCCTTGTAGTGCCTTTCGATCTCGACGGTCATGGAATCGTCCCCGGCCTCTTCGGCGAGTTCGTAAAGCGCTTCCAGGTCGCCGATTTCGACCCTGAGCTCTTCCCAGGGATCGATGCGGCTTTTCAGGGCCCGCAGTTCGCTCATGGTCTTTTCGGCCTTCTTCGAGTCGTTCCAAAAACCCGGGGAAGCGGAAAATTCCTCTTTTTCCGCTATCTTAGCCTTTATCGCAACCGGGTCAAAGACGCCCCCAAATTTCCTCAACTTGGCTCTTCACCTCGTTGATAGGGGTCTTGAATTCTTCTAGAATCATGTCGTCGCTCCTCTTAGGATGTTCTTGATTTTGGTTTGCCCCCGTGCCCCGCGGGGGGGCGCACGAGAATGCGCTTCCAGCTCTTTTTAGACAGGACCGTAATGGCCAGTACGCCCTCAACCGGATACTGATACAGGCGAACGGTGTCGTAATAATCAGTAACCCGGTCGATTTCCTGCTTGATCTGTATCAGGGAACTTTCGGAAACCGTGGCGGATTCCCAGCACGCGCGCTGTACCTTGTCGAAACCCCAGGTGGCAAGCACGTCCGCGAGCAGCCTCGCGGATTCCTCCCCGCCTGGATCGAGCATAACGGAAACAAACATAGCCTAGCATACGGGAAAGGAATTGTCTTGTCAAATCATCGTTTAACTGCGAAAATAAAAAACGTGAGGAAGGTGTCGATGAAACCAGCATTACCGAGCGCTCTTCTGTGTGCGTGTCTTCTTTTATCTTCCGGCTTAACGGCCCAGGAAGGCGATTCCTTCTCCGGTCTCGGGGTTCCTCCCGCCCCGGTCGTTTCCGCGCTCTCGGCTTCCGTTTCCGGTACCGTCGTTACCCTGACATGGCAGCCCGCGCCCGGAATAACGGGTTCCAGCCTTATTCTCAGGGCCGAGTTTCCCATAACGGCGGCCAATGAATCTTCCGCCGAGCTTCGCGGCACCGTGGACCATTCCGTGACAGCTTTCACGGACACCCTGGAGGGAAACGGCAAGTACTGGTACGCCGTGGTATCTTCGGACGATTCGGGCAGCCCTTATAACTTTTTCCTTCCCGCCAGCAATTCCCTCATACTTCCGGTTACCGCGGAGACTTCCGCGTACCGGGAGACGGTTCTATCCGGTTTTTCCGTGCGATCAAGAAACGACGCGGTTATAATAAGCTGGAACGCGGCCTTAGCGGGAAGCAATCTGGTCATCTACCGATCAACCTTGCCTTTCACGAGTTTTTCCAGCCTCGTGCCGGCGGTACTGGTTTCCGCCTTTACGGACACCGGCGGTACCTTTACGGATTACCCCGTTCCCGGCGTGCCGTACTACTACGCGGTACTGGACGAAAACTCCGTGCATTCAGGGAGCGTCACTTTCGTACCCGGGGGGAATACCAACGGAACTGCCGTGGAAATTCCCCAGGAGCTGGCGCTCATCCGCCGGTCCTCGACTCAGTCCCTGCGCCCTATGCCCCTGCCCTACCTGAATCCGACCCAAACCGCAAGGCCCGAGGGGGTCGTCTTTTCATCCGTCACGGAGGAGCGAATCTCCCAACTGGCCGTCAGCGCTTCGGGCGGCACCGAAGCACGCCGCCCCTACATATTCCGCTCAGACAGTGAAAGCACGTCCTCCGGGGGCGACGAATACGCCCTGCGGCTGATCGTCAACAGCTCCTTCCGGTCGGGAAACTATGAAGAAACCATCGAAAGGCTCAATGATTTCCTTTCCCTGCGCCGAAGCGTGCAAACCTCGTCCAGGGCCCATTTTTACAAGGGCGAGTCGCTCTATTTCCTCGGGAAGGCGGAAGACGCGCTGTTGGAATTTCTGTTGGCCCGGGACAGCTACGAAAACCAGGCCGGAGAGTGGATTCAATATTCGCTTTCTTCCCTGGCTACCGCCCCCGTCCGTAACTAGAGGCGGAATACTTAACGAATCTTTCGGATAAGCTCCAGGAGGGCGGGCGAGCTTGTCCGAGGAGCGCCGTTCACGGCCACCCCGGCAGCGCCCTCGGCATCTTTCCTTTGCAGGACCACGGAGTCTCCCGGATTGATCCTGTCGTAAAATCCAGTCCTTGCAAGGGTTCCCAAGGAAATATCCCCCTCCACGGAGGTCACCGTAAAGCTCCCAAGTACGTTCTCGGGGTCATAGTTTACGGCGATGCCCTCGTTGGCCCAAGAAAGGGCGTCTTTTCGGAGTATGTCAAACTTATCCCCCTCGGAGATTCCGTCGGCTTTCCCGAGGTTGATGACGCCCTGGCCCTGATAACGCTTCAGGAGGCGCCCCTGCAGCGGCATGGAGGCCGACACGGTCTGCATGAGCCTTCTAATACCGTTGACGTAACGGTCATTTCCGGTCCGGAATACCTCGAATTTTTGCGCGAGGGCTCCGGAGGAAGAAAGGTAAAGATCCAGGGAAAGCTTAATGTTCCTGTCCCCCTCCTCAAAGGAAAGCAGACCGAAATAGTCCTCCCCTGCCGTCCTGGATAACCTGAAGGCCTCTGAGTAACTGGAGGAGGCCCTCGATGCGCTCCGTACCGTAAAACGGTTTTCCTGCACGAAGGCATCCGCGAGGACCGACGCGGTAATCCTCACCGCGTCGGGATGGGCTGAAGCGGAGTGCGATGAAAGCCAGTAGAGCCCGATATCGACGGAGCTCTTGTCGAGATACAGGGGGTCAATGGACCACTTTACCGCAATAGATGAGGAAAGAGCCTTCTTATAGGCTTCCACCGCGTCGTTGACCGCTGTCGTGGCCTTTCCCAGGGATTGAATGAACTCAAGCTGTCCCAGGTAACGGGCAGGATACCCCCGGGTCAGCAACTGTTTCGCGTATCCGACCCGGCTGTCGATGTCGTAGGGGTTAAGGGTGAGCGCCCTTCGATACTCGAAAACGGCCTGATCGGAAAGGTTCTTCCTCTCATAGTCGGTAGCCCTGGCGGCATGCCATTTGGATGCGGGATGCCGTTCGGAACTCTCGATAGCGTAGAAATCGAGAAGGATACCCTCATACAGGGAGCGGAGAACCTCGTCCTCCGGCGTAATTTCCAGCCCCGTAACCGCGGACGCCAGGGCTTCCGACGGTTTACCTGACTCCATTAGGCATAGGGCCCTGAGGTACCACGCGCCGGGGGCGCTTCGGTTTCGCGAGATTCTGGAATTGCATGCCTCAATGACCTCCGCCAGCCTTCCGTCCCGATAGAGGACCGAGGCGAAAAGCGCATTGGCGTCGTCATAGGCCGGATCAAGCGCAAGGGCCTTTCGCACATAGCGTTCCGCCTCTCCCAAATCGCCTTGAGCCGACGCAAGCCATGCATAGACGTAATAGGCGACCTTATCGTCGCTATAATAACGGAGGGCTTCTTCCGCGTAATCCCTGGCGAGCGCGCCGTTGCCCGTACCGTAACTGACCAGGGCAAGGGAAAGCAGGGCTTGCCGATTCGAGGGATTGCGTCTCAGGGCCTCGGAATACTCGGCCCCCGCGGCACTTATCCTGCCGGAGGCTATTTCAATCTCCCCGAGACCAAAGCGGGCTTGGATATCGTTAGGTGCCTTGGCCAATACCCCCTGGAAGGTTTGCCGGGCTTCGTCGAGTCGGCCCAATCCGATAAGTATAAAACCCCTGAGATCCGTAAGGGCGGTATCGTTTTTCCTGAGACTTATGGCCTTCTCCGCCTCGGTCATGGCTTTCTCGTATTCTCCCAAGGCATAGAAGCACTCTGCGAGCCCCCTAAAGGCGTCGGCGTACCCCGGATTGCCCCGTACCGCCTCCTGATAGGACTCAATCGCCCCGTACCAGTCGTCCCGGGCCTGCAGCGAGCGCCCTTGGGCGACGAGGGAAGCGGGGTCTGCCATGAGCGGAAGGAGCAAGAAAAAGGCCATAATGGCCGCCGCCGCGGTTCGAGCGATAGGGGTGTTCACGGAGTCTAGACCTCCCGTTTCGTGACGATCTTTACGGTATTGATTCGGTGTCCGTCCATGTCCTGCACGATGAAATCCAGGGAATTCCACGAGGCCTTCTCGTACTTGACCGGTATCTTGCCGAACAGGTCAAAGACGAAGCCCCCCAGGGTATCGAATTCCTCTCCCGGGAAAGAAACGCCTAGCAGCTCGGACAGGTCTTCAAGGTTTACCCGGGCGTCGCACAGCCAAACCCCGTCGCCGATGGAAAGCACGTCTTCCCGTTCGTTATCGAACTCGTCCTGTATATCCCCGACGATTTCCTCGATGATGTCTTCCATGCACACGATGCCCGAGACGCCGCCGTATTCGTCGATGGCGATGGCGATATGAACGTGACGCCGCTTGAACTCCCTCAAGAGGGCGTCGATCCTTTTCGATTCGGGAACGAAATAGGGTTTCCGGATGATGTTCTCCAGCTCCACCGAATCAAGCCGGGATACGTGCTTGAGGAGATCCTTGACATAGAGGATCCCCACTACGTTATCGATGGAGTCATGGTAAACCGGGAACCGCGAATGGCCGCTGGATGATACGCGCTGGAGCATGTCCTGGGGCGAGGCGTCAATCGAAAGGAAATCCACGTCGATGCGGGGAATCATGACCTCTTTGACGGAGGTTTCGGAGAGGTCCACGATGCCGCGGATCATGTCCCGCTTTTCTTCGTTGAGATTCTCCTCGATCTTCTCGTCTATGAGATCTTTCCCCTCGCCGGTCTTGCGTTTCTTAAAAAGTCCCATGGGGTTAGGCTCCGAATACCCTTTCCGAGGAAAGGCTCTCCAAGAGGCTTTCTTGAAGTTTCAGCATCTCCTGTTCCGGGGAATTGTCCGTATGGTCCATGCCGTCCAAATGCAGGATCCCGTGTACCAGGAGGCGTTTCAGCTCTTCGTCCGGAGTCACCGAGAAATCCTCGCAGTTTCGCATGAGGGCGCTCAGGCTTATGACGATATCGCCGGCGCTGAACCAGGTCCTTCCCTCGTCGTCCACGTATTCGTCGCCTTGCTCAAAGGACAGTACGTCCGTGGGCGCGTCTATGTTCCTGTACTGGGCATTGAGATTCCGTATAAAACCGTCTGAGCAGAAAAGCACCGACAGTTCCCATCCCTCGAGGCTGAGAGCTGCAAGCACCTTCTCGACGAAGGGTTCAACCGCGGCAATCCATGAAGGGCTTTCCATTCCCTCTTCGCAACCGACGTCAATACGGTTATTCATGACTTCTTTCCTTTGGCGGACCCCTCTCTCGCCGGCTGATCGGCGGTATCGGGATCTTTTTGGTTGGGATATTCTATCCGGGAGTGGTAATACCCCGCAAGTATCGTTACGAAACAATTTTTTATTATCCCTATCTCCCGGAAGGTAAGGTCGGAATTGTCCAGCTGATGGTTTTCTATCTTGTTCACGATGAGCTCGCCGATAAACTTCTCTAGGCGGGGTACCGACGGCTTATCAAGGGTTCTGCAGGCCGCTTCCACCACGTCCGCCAGCATTACCACCGCGGATTCCCGGGACGAGGGGGGATTTCCGGGGTAGGTAAAGTCCTCGGGATCGACCGAATCCTCCCTTTTCTTCGCCTCGTTGTAAAAATACGAAATCAGGCTGTTTCCGTGATGCTCGGCAATGATCTCCACCACTTCCTTGGGAAGCCTCATTTGCCGGGCCTTTTCGATGCCCTGCTTTACGTGGCTGCGGATAACCGTGGCGGAAAGCCTCGGGTTAAGGTCAAGATGCTTGTTGTAGTCCAGTTGGTTTTCCACGAAGTATTCGCTTTGGTCCATTTTGCCGATGTCGTGGTAGTAGGCTCCCACCCGAGCGAGCAGGGGGTCGGCGCCGATTTCCCTGCAGGCGCTTTCCGCGAGGGTTGCCACCATGATGGAGTGATTGTAGGTTCCCGAAACCGAAAGCAGCATGCGCTTCATCACGGGGGAATTGAGGTCCGAGAATTCCATGAGCCTGAAACTCGTGGAGGTGTTGAGCAGGGATTCCAGGATCGGAAGGAAACCGAGAACGAGAATACCGCTCATAAAGCCGTTTATGGCGGCCCCTACCGCGTAGCGGGATACCTCTCCAGACGGGGACGGGACCATGGCCGACAAGATAAGCACGATGACGGGGTTGATGAGGGCAAGAAACCCCGATGATTTTACGAGATCGATGCGTTTCCCCGTGATCCGCATGACGGCAACGCCGGAAAGACCGGAAAAAAGCACGAACAGCGACGGCGCAACCGAAAATCCGCTGGCGCAGAGGACCGCTAGGGTGAGCAGGAAGGAAAACATAGCCCCAATCCTCTGGTGTATAAGCACGGTCACCATCATGGTCATGAGGGCTGACGGGAGGATAATGGCCATGTCGAAGGGGTCAGAGAACACGCGCGTGCGGCTGGCGATGAGCGCTATCAGGTACATGAGGGTAAACATAGAAACCAGCACCATCGTGTTGCGAAGCCCCAGGGGAACCCCCGAGAGCTGCGGGACCATGAGGTAGATCCCCAGGATTACAATAGCCGCCAGGAAGAGCATGTTGCCAAGAAATTGGCGAATGTCCACGTGGACCCCCGAATCCGAAAGGGCCTTCAGCTGGCTGTATTGCTCGTCCGTAACGATGAAGCCCCGCTTGACGATCTTCTGCCCCTTGGGTATCACCACGAGAACGGGTTGCACCTGCTTAAGGGCCGATTCAAGTTTCGATTCGCTTTCCTCCGCCTGGTACAGGATATTGACCCTGATAAAGGGAGTAAGAAGCCCGTAGAGGGTATCCGCCGGGAGGGGGCTTCTTTTCTGCGCCGACACGTAGGAGAGCACCCTCCCCCGCACGTCGCCCCGGGTAAGGACCTCGTCAATGCCCGTTTCCAGACGCTCTTGCCTGTCGTTGCGCCAGCGAACTATCTCGATCATCGACTGACTGAACTGTTCCATGCCCCGGTCGGGGAATTCCGCGATACCCTCGCTTACGAGCTGGTTGAAGAAGATCTTCACCTGCTGCATGACCGGCGCGGGATCTTTGAGTTCATACAGGGCCTGCATGAGTTTGGCGTCAAAATACCCCGGGTACTGCTGCTGCATTTCCAGGGTAAAGCGATTCATGTCGGGAGCCATTCTGACGGCGTCCTGAACCGTATCGGCGAAGGTGGTGAAATCGGATATCATGGAGGCCGAGATAAGCCTGTCGTAGCGGAACACCGCGGTAACGAGCTTTTGCCTGGCTTCCTTCCTCAGTCTGGTAGCGCTTTCGTCGATATAGGATGTCTCCCTGCCCGCCACCACGTCCCGATCGGCTACCTTGCCTACCTCAAAATCCACGAGGGAAAGCTGCCTGAAACCGTTCTGGTCGAGATACCCGAACCAGGTCGCCACGAGGAGTATAAGATACGATGCCGCGATAACAAGGGCATGCCAACGGAACGGGCCTATGAGCCTCGCGAGGGGGCTCCGTTCCGGGGAGCCCAGTCGCTCAGTATTTTTGCTGTTCATAGACTTGTACGATTTTCTTCACTAAGGCACTCCTGACCACATCGCGGTTATCGAGGGTCACAACGGCTATTTCCGGGATATTTAAAAGAACCTTGACGCTATGGCTTAAACCCGACTCGGTTCGTCCCGGAAGATCAATCTGGGTAGGGTCTCCGGTTACTATTGCCCGGGAGCCTTCCCCTAATCTCGTTAAAAACATCTTCATCTGCTCTTTGGTCGTGTTTTGAGCTTCATCGAGGATTACGGCGCAGTTATCGAGGCTTCTTCCTCTCATGTACGCCAAAGGGGCCACTTCAATAAGGCGGGAGTCTTCCATTTTCCTGACCGTCTCCGCCGAGACAAGGCTTTCCATGGCATCGTAGAGCGGTCTGAGGTACGGGCTTATTTTCTGTTCCAGGTCCCCGGGCAGATAGCCGAGGCTCTCTCCGGCTTCCACCACCGGCCGGGTCATTACTATCTTCCGAACCCTTCTAGAAAGTACCAGGCTGAGGGCGTATGCCACCGCCAGGAAGGTTTTCCCCGTGCCCGCCGGTCCGAGGGCGAAAACCAACTCCCTCGTTTCCATGGCCTTAACCAGGTCCGCTTGCTTGGGGGACTTTGGGTAAACCCTGCGGGTACCCTGGGGAATCTGTATGTAGGACTCCGAGAGGGACGCCGACAGGTCCGATTCCAGGTTGCCTATAATCGCCTGGATTCGGTCATGCCCGTGAACGTCGTCGTGTCCCGTTACGATCCGGTCCATGAGGGTTTGGAATTTACGGCACACGTCGGCGTCTTCCGAAGCTACGGTAAATTCATTGCCCCGGGTGAGCAGGGCGGCGCCAAGATACTCCTCGATGGATCGAAGATTCCTGTCATTGGCGCCGCAAAGCGCCGAAAGGACCTCTGAATCGTCAACAACTATCGTATAGCCAGAATCCAAGAAAACCTCTTTGAATCAGTGTACATAGACCCATCCGAGTCGTCAAGGCTCGTCTCACGGGGTAGAAGCGGAGTCGGAACTGGTGGTATTGAGGGTAAAAACTCCCTTTTCCGACTTTACGCTCGTCTTGATGTCCGTTACGGGCTTCCATTGAACCGTGAGGCTGATGACCGGTTTGAAGTCATAATAGGGCTTTGCCGTATCGGTGATGAGTTCGGGCCTTACGGTCGTGGAGAAGGTCGCGGTCCAGTCATGCAGATTATGGATCGCCGTAAGGGAGAGGTTGGTCAGCTTATACCCCGAAGCCGTACGCCGGGGAGTATCCCAGAACATAAAGGAGTCCGCCAAATCAATGAGCGGATTCGTTTCGCCCGGAAGGCGAACAGGCAGGTTTGCGTAATCCTGAAAATAACGGGCAATAACCCCGTTTTCGCTGCTAGAGGAAAAGGTAAGGTCCAAAAACTCGTGAATTTTAAAGGTTATTGACGGGGTGAAGGTAAGTGAGCTGTCGGTAATCTTTAAAAGATCAAGTTTGACCGTGGAGCTCACCGAAAAAAGCAGGTTTATCCTGTTTTTCCATCCTCCCAAGGCTAGCTGTTTTTTGGTGTTGCTCACGGTCAGGCTCGTGGAGGTTGGGATAAATTCCTTTTTCGTGCCCTTGAGGACCCACCCGGAACCGGGAATTAGTTCATAGGGTATGGCCGAGCTAAAACGGTAATCCGCCGATACGTAGGGGGTATTTAGGTTATAGGAGAGGCTTGAGGGTTCCTCCTCCTGTATGTTATAGGTGAACCCCTGGGACAGGGAAGAGGAAAAGGGCAGGCCGATCTTGACGGTTGAGACGAAGGGATCCCAATACCACTTGCGACCACCTGTATCCTTCTCGAAAAGGCGGGTTGACCCAGTGACGGAAAGAGGAGCCCACCCGAGGGAGAGCTCCCCCTTGTATGACTGAAGCAAAGGGTCGAGATAACTGGTTATTTTGAGGGACTGAACGTTGTCCGCCAGGTTAAATCCGGCTGTGGCCGAGGCATAATGGTTTGTTACGTAGGTTTTGTCCCATTCAAAGAGCTCGGTTTTCCACGACGGATCCTCCGCCGTGCCGTTGAATGACGACTTCGCGAGGGTCCCCGAGAGATTCCAGGACAAGGATGAGGGGGAAAACAGGGATGAGGCGCTAAACGGTGAAAGGCTTGCCTGTTCCGTGGACGTAACGAGCCATACCGATGATTTATAGTCGTTGAGTTTGGCGGTATCCTGCTGGAGCGGCGTGTTCACCGAATCGGACATCCAAGGGTGATCCTGAAGGGTCGAGGAAAACTTCACCGTGGATGATAGCTTAACTATCTTGCCCATGTCGTATTTTCCTGTCAAATCAAGGTCGTTCTTGAGTCTATTAAATACCGAGGCGTAGCTGTTCCAGTCCACGTCGGAAGGCTCATGCCAATCCGTTGAATCGTAGGTTATCTCCTCGAGTACCGAGGGCTGATAAAGCCACGTGAGGCTCCACGTACTTTCATTGGCGTTTTGCGCGGGTATCTGATTGGATAGCGCCGGAAATGCGTCCCGGACTGACCCGTTGACAGCATCTTCCCGACTCTCCCCCGTTTCTTCGCCAATTTCGGGCTTAAATGGATTCTGAATTACCCCCTCCCCCACTGAGGATGACTGGGTAGTTGGATTGGTTCTGTCCTCGCTCGACAGCAGCGTTCCTCCAATGGTGAGGGAGAGCTCGGGATTGATTTTTTGGGGGTAATAAAAGGTTCGCTCCGGCGAGTAGGCGGCATTCGCCCGGGTAAGGCCTTCATTGGCTTTTGACGATAAAAGAACCGTTCCCGAGAGTTTCGTAACGTTCAGGGTATCGATCCAGGGCTTAAGATACGTTATTTTGGGGTTAAACGACCCGTTAACCTTCCATGAATAGGAGGTTTCTGTCGAAATGGAGGAACCCAAGGCGAGGGTATCCTGGTTGAGGATGTAATCAAACCAGTTGAGATCCTCGCTGCGATCCAGGAAGTCTTGCTTAAAATATGGGTCGGAAATGAGGGGAAGCGCTATATCAAGGCTCAAGGAGGCCTGGTTTATTTTAAGGGAAAGATCGGACCGAAAACGAAACGGAAGAGAAACGCCGAAAAAGGAGGAGGAATCCCAATACTCCCTTCCCTGGCTGTCGTAAGGAGAATAGGAGATTCCCTCCAAGGGCGGAAAAAGGGTTCGAGACATACCGGCCAATACCGAAAATGAGAAATTTCGGAGGAAGGTATCTTGGGGGCTCAGGTTTCCCTCCAGCCCCGCCATGGCTCCAAGTCCTGAATAGGCGTCCACCATTAGTTTAACGTAATCGGTGCCCTGGTTTTTTGCGTCCGTCTCAAGGTTCCGGAAAAAAAGGCCTTCTCTCCTCTGTTCCTTTAGGGTATCGCTTTGAAGAAAATTGGTAAAATTCGACTTATCCGCGGCGGAGGTTTTTTTTAGGGGTTTTCTTCCCAAAAGATATGTCGTGGTTTGAACGAATGCCCCCTGCCGGTTTCTCACGCCGAACACGGGGTTTACGATCATTTCGTCGGAGGGGTAATAAAAGGCGGGGATATAGAGTATGGGCAAGGGCCCGATAAAAAAAATGCCGTTGAATAGGGCGATTTCATTTCCCGGCAGTAGCCAAATACGGCTCGCCTTTATAGACCAGTGCGGATCGGGCTCATCGCAGGTAGTCAGGACACCGTTTTTAAAGGCCATGGTGGCTCCGGAATCCCTTCCTGCAATTTCAGCGTGGACTATATAAGGATCTCCGTCTTTTTTCCCGGAATCCTGGGTGATCTTTCCGCCGAGAAATTCTCCCTCCTGATCCTTGATATTGAACAGGAGGGCTTCCCCCGTAAAAAGTTGCCCCCCGGAAGCCCCTGTTTTCCTTTCAAAGCGGACCGAACCGTGGGCTTCAAGGGTTTCCCTGGTTTTGTTATAGACTATTTCGTCGGCGCTGATGGTGGATGTTGTGGATCCCTCGGAAACCAAGATGGTTACGTCTCCGATAAAACGCACGGTCTCGCTGCCGTCGGACTCCTTGGTACCGGAATACACAGTGGAACGGGCAGATTTTATCGTGACGGTTCGTTCCGCTCCGTAAAGCGCAGTCGTGAAGAGGAGTGCGGAAACTGCGGCAAAGAGGGCTCGTGAGGGCCCCTTCATTTCATGCGTTCCAGCATTTCTTTGACGTATTGACCCGTATAGGAGCGGGGATTCCGGGCAAGTTCCTCGGGGGTCCCCATACCCACAACCGTACCTCCCCGAACGCCGCCCTCCGGTCCGAGATCCACGAGCTTGTCCGCCTGAAGTATGACGTCCAGATTATGCTCGATCATAACCACGGTGTTTCCCTGATCCAGAAGCCTGTGGATTACGGTCATAAGCTGCTTCACGTCGGCGAAATGGAGGCCCGTAGTCGGTTCATCGAGAATATAGAGCGTTTTTCCCGTGGATCTGCGGGCGAGTTCATTGGCCAGCTTAACCCGCTGGGCCTCGCCTCCGGAAAGGGTTAAGGCGGACTGGCCAAGCTTTATATAGCCGAGTCCCACCGAAAGGAGGGTTTCCATTTTTCTCGAAATTTGCGGGACCGGTGCGAAGAATTCAGCCGCTTCCTCGATGGTCATTTCGAGCACTTCGGCGATGTTTTTCCCCTTGTAGCGAACCTCGAGGGTTTCACGGTTGAACCGGTGTCCGTGGCATACGTCGCAGGTAATATAGACGTCGGGAAGGAAATTCATCTCGATTGTAATAGTGCCGTCGCCTTGGCAATGCTCGCAGCGGCCGCCCTTAACGTTGAAGGAAAAACGGCCCGGCTTATAACCGCGGGCCTTGGAGTCGGGCAAGCTCGAAAAGAGGTCCCGAATGGCGGTAAAAACGCCCACGTAGGTCGCGGGATTCGACCTGGGCGTTCTCCCTATGGGGCTCTGGTCGATGTTGATGACCTTGTCGATTGCCTCAAGACCCTCAATACGGTCGAAGGAACCCTCGGGATATGAGGTTCTCGAAACGCGGTTCGAGATTGCCGGAAAAAGCACGTCCGAAAGGAGGGTTGACTTCCCGGAACCCGAGACCCCCGTGATGCAGGTAAAGGCGCCCAGGGGGATTTCAACGTCTACGCCCTTTAGATTGTGTTCAGTAGCCCCAAAAAGCCGTATGAAGGAACCGTTGCCTTCGCGCCGCCGGGAGGGAAGATCCATCTTGAGGGTACCCGCGAGATACTGACCCGTGAGGCTTTCCTTAACCTTCATGACCTCCTCGGGAGAACCCTGGGCGACAATGTACCCCCCGTGTACGCCGGCTCCGGGACCGAGATCCACTATATGATCCGCCGTGCGCAGGGTTTGCTCGTCATGTTCAACCACGATGAGGGTATTGCCTAGGTCGCGCAAGTACGTCAGCGTATCGATGAGCCGCTGGTTATCCCTTTGGTGCAGCCCGATAGAGGGCTCGTCGAGGATATAAAGAACCCCGATAAGGCTCGAACCGATTTGGGTTGCCAGCCTGATTCTTTGGGCCTCCCCGCCCGAGAGAGTCGATGCCTTGCGTTCCAGGGTTAGATAGTCGAGGCCCACGTTCTGCATGAAAGAAAGCCGCGCGTTAATTTCCTTGAGTATCTGGGCGGCAATGGTTTTCTCGGTTTCCGTCAAGTACAGTTTCTCGAAAAAACGAATGGATTCCGCCACGGACATGCTTGACAGGTCAAAGATGGAGGTTTCCCCCACGGTAACGGCCAGGGCCTCGCTCCTGAGTCTCCTCCCGTGACAGACCTCGCAGGGCTTGTTGGACATGTATTGCTCAAAATTTTCCTTCTGGGAGTCGGAGAAGGTCTCGTTGTAGCGGCGTTTGAGATCCGAAAAGACCCCGGGCCAGCTTTGATGGTAGTTGAAATGCCCGGTACCCTCGCGGTTTCGATATACAAAGTCAATTGCCTCATCCCCGGTGCCTTCCATGATGATGTTCCGGATCTTCTTGGGTAAATCCTTCCAGGGAGTGGAAAGCGAAAAGCCGTAATGCCGTGCGAGGGCATCGAAACGGCTCCGGTTCCAGGCGGCGTCGGGATTATAAGGAAGGAGGGCCCCGTCGTCGAAGGAAAGTTCCCCGTTCGGCACGATTAGGGATTCGTCGAATTCCTGCTTTGCCCCGAGACCCGTGCATTCGGGACAGGCTCCGAAGGGATTGTTAAAGGAAAAGAGCCTGGGTTGAAGCTCCGGGATGGAAATGCCGCAATCGGGGCAGGCATTCTTCTGCGAGAAGAAAATCTCCGATTCGGGCCCTTCCCCTTCTTGCCTCGTGGCGAGGAGTATGCCTCCGGAGCTTTCCAAAGCGGTCTCAACGGATTCCGCCAGGCGCTTTCTCACTTCGGGACCGAGCTTAATACGGTCGATTACCAGCTCGATGGTATGTTTTTTTTGCTTGTCCAGTTTGATTTCATTGTCGAGTTCCACGAGCAGGCCGTCGATTCGGGCCCTCGCATAGCCCGCGTTCCTCGCGTCGGTAATTATTTTCTGATGCTCCCCTTTCTTGCCCCTAATGACCGGGGAAAGCACCTGTACCTTCGTCCCTTCGGGCCAGGAGAGTATGGTGCCGATAATCTGGTCCACCGACTGTTCCTGAATTTCCTTTCCGCACTGGGGGCAATGGGGACGGCCGATTCGGGCGTAAAGTAGCCGGTAATAGTCATAAATCTCGGTAACCGTACCCACCGTGGAACGGGGATTTTTATGGGTTGTCTTTTGCTCTATGGATATCGCGGGGGAAAGCCCTTCGATATAGTCGATATCCGGTTTATCCATACGGCCAAGAAACTGGCGGGCATAGGCGGACAGGGACTCGACATAGCGCCGCTGCCCTTCCGCGAAAATGGTATCGAAGGCCAGGGAACTCTTTCCCGATCCCGACAAACCGGAAATGACGATCAGTTTATCCCGGGGAAGCTCAATATCGATATTTTTGAGGTTGTGTTCCCGGGCGCCCTTGACGACCAGTTTTGTTAATCCGTGAAAAGAAGCATTTTGCTTAGAGCTCATGGCCTAATACTATCCCTTTCGCGTCGGTCCGACAAGATCGCCGGTGCAAAAAAATAAAAAAAAACCGTCACCTCGGTGACGGTTCATTGGGCGCTGACGGGATCGAACCGCCGACATTTTGGGTGTAAACCAAACGCTCTGCCAGCTGAGCTAAGCGCCCGTTAGGTCTCCACTATACAGAAACGGGGCTTGAAGGTCAATAACCCCGAGGTTATTCGGCGATGATCAGGGAACCCAGTGCGGCGGCCTTGCTGTGTATCGCCCTAAAGCTCTCATCAAAACCGTAGGCAAAGGCATAGGCCTGGATATACCAGGCTTCCTTGCCTGAGGATGAGGAGTATTTCACGTCGCCGTCGTCCTCGGCAATATCTTCGTATTCAAAGGATTTTGGCTTGCCATCCGAGCCCGGGCTGGTTCTCCAAATCAAGGGAAGGGCTTGCTCGGTGCCCAAGCCCTTGTCTGTCGTGAATTCCGCCGGATACTCCTCACCCAACGGGAAAGGGCGTATCGTCACGGTCCTGTCGCTGGCTGCGGCGGATAAAAGGGGCGCCGGCAGCATGGAAGCCGACTCGCTGCCGTTTATCAAGGTCATTCGGCGGTAGCTCTTGGTATTGACCACGTAGGAATACACGTTGGCCGGGTCCTTGTCGTTTTTGGTGGCAATGTCCGTGGCGTCCTGGGACCGCTGGGCAGTGGAGTTATAGATGCGGTAATAAACCTCCCAACCCTTAAAATAACCCGACGAGTCATTGTTATTGTCTTCATCGGTAGTGCGGAAGGAAAAGAAGGCAGTTAATGGCTCGTTGGGAGACTCAGGGGTTGCCAGAGCCGTAGGGGGATGAAGATAGATGAACTGATCTATGCCGCAGGACACAAGTATCGTAAGGGCGAGCAGCGCGGCAACGGGCCCCGCAGGGCCCCAACGAAGTCTCATCACGCCTCGTCCAGGAGTTCGTAAATGACCACGGGCCGGTTTTTACCCTTAACCCTTATGGTATCGAGCTCCCGGAAAATAAAACGGTCGCTCACAAGGGCGTAGGTATACTCGCTCACGATAATCATGGTCCCGTATACCTTATTTGTCCCTTCCAGCCTGGCTCCCAGGTTAACGTTGTCTCCCATGAGGGTATAGTTCATGCGTCCCTGAGAACCCATGTTTCCCACGGTCATGATACCCGTGTTGATTCCGATACCGATAGCCAGTCTTTTTTCGGGAGGCCAGGTTTGATTGAGCCGTTCCAGTTCGGCCTTCTGAAGGAGCGCGCACTTGCAGGCCCTATACGCGTGATCCGGCACCTCAATCGGCGCTCCCCAGAAGCACATAACCTCGTCGCCGACGTATTTATCAAGGGTTCCCCCGGTTTCGAGGATGATGTCCGTCATGGCAGAAAGGTATTCATTTAGATGTTTGACCAATTCTTGAGGCGTCAGGGTCTCCGAAAGGCTCGTAAAACCTCGAATATCCGAGAAAAACACCGTCAGTTCGCGGTCTACCCCGCCGAGTTCCGGGGGATTATCTTCCATCTGGGCCACGACCTCGGGACTAACGTATTTTCCGAACATTGCCCGAATCTTGCGTTTCTCCCGTTCCTCCGTACTTGATCGATACAGAAGGATCGAAATATAGGCTAAAGCCATACCCGTGAGGTATACGCTGGAATTGACGAGGACGCTGTACGAATCGAAAAGGAGGCTTGATCCGATGTAAACCAAGGCCAGTGAAACCAAGGCAAGCGGCAGGGACCATTGGTTTTTAAGCCGCGAGGCGAAGAAAGAGACGATCATGATCGCCAGGAAAGCGAATAGTACGTCCATCGCGACGGGAATCTTTCGTATGTAATTTCCGGAAATCAGGGTATTGAGGGAGTTGGCATGGATCTCGATGCCGAACATCATGCCGAAGGGTGTCTGTTTCTGGTCGTCCGCCATGCCCTTGTCGAAGGCGCCCACAAGGATAATCTTACCCTTGACAGCCCTGGTATCGGGCCACGTTTCGGGGTCCTCAGGGGTCTGTCTCCAGTATCCGGCGTAGGAGCGTACGGGGAAGGTACGGTATCCGTCCGCCGCGGCGGAGGAAGGGTATCCCGCGTAATTGATGATCATGGCGCAGTTCTGGTCAACGGGAATTCTTACGACGCCTTGTGACGGCGTATTTACCCGTATCTCCCTGCCGGGAACGACGGTGCAGTCCTTGGCAGCGGCTCCCCAGTAATCCAGGGCTAAAGCGAATGTGGTAGAGGGTAAGAAAACGTCCTGAATGACGCTCACGGCCCGGGTTTCTGAGTCGGGTACGCCGTCTTCGTCAGAGTCCCACTCCAAGGGAGGAGCCATTCGGTATATCTTTTTCTTAAGCGCTTCAATACCGCTCTCCGTCAGGGGCTGGTCAATCTGGTGCTCAAAGCCCTTGGAATCGAACCAGGCAAGGCGCTCGAAGGAGGCTTCGTCCGTGGAAGCCTCGGGTGTAAGTGCCTCGAAGGGCACCTCATAGGCGATCCGAGAATGTTTCATGACGAGGGGCTGCCGGCGGACAATGCTGTCCCGCGGGTCCGCCTCTATATTGGCAACCCCATACCCGGCGGCAGCGGCATTAAAGCGGGTTTGATTCGTTTGAATACCCATGTAGGGGGGAATGGATTTCCAATCGCCCTCGAAGGCGGTGATAGAACCAAACCGTTCGTTCAAGACCTGTTGACGGGCGGTCATTTCTTCTTCAATGCTTTCGCTAGTCCCGTTTTTGTCGAGGATGCTTTCAAGGATGATCCTCCCGGAGTCCGCCATACTCCGCTCTAGGGCGGAATCGGCCTCGGGATCCCCTGAATCGTCGACGAAGAAAAAATCCAAAAGCATGGATTTTTCCCGTTCATCCTGGTTTTTTATGCGGGTAAAGGAATCGACAAGGTCCGCGTGAACGTTCCGGGGGAAGGGCCACAGGCCGAACTTTTGGAGAGCCTTAATATCGACGCCCACGATAAGGATGTCCGGGGACACCTTGCCGTCGGCGTCGGACTTCCAGACCCCTTTCTGTATTGCCTGCTTTGTGGACAGGGATTTCAGGTAGAAATACGAGTCCAGGGTTTTAGACTCAAGGTCGCCGAAGAGGCCCCAAGAAAAGCCCGCGAGACAAACGATAACCGAAACCGCCAATCCGATCAGGAGACCAAAATTACGGGTCTTGAAAATCCGCTTGTTCTGACGTGAGCCCATGGGGCACCTCCGAAGATAGTCTTATTTGTTCAAATTGAGCTCGATGAGCCGAGATTTACCGAGGAGAGTCCATTCATCCTCGGCATAGTCTCCCGTGAGGCGCTCATACGTCGCGATGGCCTTATCGTTCTGGCCGTTCATTTCCAGTATTCTGGCCATGTTAAAGAGGGCCCTGGTTTTCATGGGGAAGGTTTCGATAGCCAGGGCCTTTTCGAGATATGCCACCGCGGCGTCCGAATTACCGAGCTCATCGGCGCACACCGAAGCGTTAAAGAAGCAAAGTCCTGCGGTATAGGCATCGGGCGCGGCCTTTACCGCGGCGGCGTAACGCTCTTCGGCATTTTTCCAGTCCTTGCGGCTGAAGTAAATCTCGGCCGCGGCCATCCCGGCCCGGGCTCCGGCGAAAGACCTGCGGTTTCCCGAGGCGATTTTATCGAGTTCGGCGATAATGCCGTCTTCGGTACCCGCAAGGGCGGCCGCATCAGCAGACTTTGCGTCGTTCCACTGCCCTACCAGGGTGTCGATCTTGGTAAAAGCCGCGTCCCGTTTGCCGTCCGCGATAACCGTAATCGCCACTAAGGCGCCAATAATCACGAAAAGAGCTACGATTATCCCGATGATGACGAGGCGCTGCTTGATGAGAAACGCGCTGATGCGGTGCTGGAGGGTCACTCCCTCTTCTGCTTTCTGACGGGTAGCTTTGGCCATGATGAAATAACTCCTTGAAACTTCGCCGACCCTTGCAGGTTCGGCTTGTTGGTAAATGCCTTGAAACTTCGCCGACCCTTGCAGGTTCGGACTAAGTCTTGCGAACCGGAACTTCCTTGATTTCCAGTTCCTTTATCAAGCGCGACAGGTAGGTCCTTTGAATGTCGAGGACCTGGGCAGCGGAGGTCTGGTTCCACTCCGATTCCTCAAGCACCTTTTGAATATAGTGCTTTTTAAACAGATTCAGGACTGACTTCAGGCTCTTGTCGGAATATGTATTATTATCAGGCATGGTCCTATTATTCAAGAGGAGGTCTTCCTCCTGAATATACGGCGGCGCGCCGATCACGCATGCCCTTTCTATGGTGTTTTCCAGCTCCCTGATGTTTCCCGGCCAGGAATAGGAAAGAATCGCGCTTATGGCGGACTCGGAGAAACCCACGAACTCCTTTTTCACCTCGTGCCTGAATCGGTTCAGGAAAAAGGTCGCCAGTTCGGGAATGTCCTCGATACGCTGCCTGAGGGGGGGAATGTAGAGGGGGAGGACATTGAGCCGGTAGTACAGATCCGAGCGGAATTTCTGCTCTTCCACGAGTTTTTCGATATCCCGGTTGGTAGCCGCCACGATTCTTACGTTTACCGTGATGGTATCGCTGGATCCCAGTTTTTCAAAGGAGCGGTTTTGGATGACCCGCAGGAGTTTCGCCTGGAGCGACAGCGGCAAGTCGCCGATTTCGTCTAGGAAAATCGTACCTTGGTCGGCCATCTCAAAGCGTCCTTTCCGGTTTGAAATCGCGTCCGTAAAGGCGCCTTTCACGTGTCCGAACAGTTCGCTCTCCAGGAGCCCCTCGGGCAAGGCCGCGCAGTTTACGCGGACGAAAGGTCCCCCTGCGCGGTCGCTCTTCAGGTGCAGCTGCTCGGCAAAGAGCTCCTTACCTACCCCGCTCTCGCCGAGTATAAGTACGGAAGAGTCGGTTTTCGCAACCCGTTCTATAATTCCAAGCTTTTCAAGTACCACCGGGCTCTTGGCGATCAGGGTATGATAGCCCCTGTCGGTGGCGATCTGGTCCTGGAGAACGACGATTTCGTCCCGGGAGCGCTGGAAGTGCCGTGCGTTTTCGTAGGCTATAGCCGCTTGGTTGGCCATGATCTCGAGAACTTCAAGGTCTTCGTGGGTAAAACCCTCCAAAGTTCCCTTGTTAAGTATCTCGATGACGCCGATGCACTCGTCTTTTACCCGCATGGGTACCGCAAGCATATTTTGCGTTTTATAACCGGTTGACTGCTGCACCGTGGGACTAAAACGGGGGTCGTTGGCCACGTCGTTGACGATCAGGCTCCGATTGTTGTGAACCACCCACCCTGCGATTCCCTCGTCGGCCTTGACGCTGAATTTCTTAGCCTCAAGGCCCTTGGGCCCCAGGGCTATCTCAAAACGGAGGGTTTTCCTGTTCGAGGCGACAAGCAAGAGGGATGAGGCCTCTCCCTCAACAAGACGCATTGCCGACTCAAGGATGTGAGCCAGCAATGCGTTTATGTCGGAGTAGTTTGAATTGATGAGAGTGTTGATCTCGATGAGGGCATTGAGCTTTTCAGCGTCGATACTGTTTGAGAGTTTCATCAATACCGCTCATCGATCTCAAGTTAGTTGTTCTTGTTCTTCAGGAAATCCCCGAGGGTATAGGCACCGTCGTCCTTTTCCTCTTCGGAAGACATGTAGCGGGAGATTTCCTCGCGCTGCAGCTTCTTCTTGTAATCCTTAATGGAGAAGGCAACCTTCTGCTTTTCGGGGCTGATCTCCACGACCACGGCCTTGATCTTGTCGCCGACGTTGTACTTCTTTACGGCGTCCTCGAAGGTTTCCTCGCGGCTCTCGGTGAGGTTGGTCTTATTGATCAGTCCCTCAATGCCGCCGGCGACGCGAACGAAGATTCCGAAATCGGTAATGGAGGTGACTTCTCCCTCGACGGACGATCCGGGCTTATAGGCTTCCGCGAAGATGGCCCAGGGATCGTCGGAAAGCTGCTTCACGCCGAGGCGGATTCTGTGGGATTCGGGATCGTTCTCAATAACCACCACCTCGATTTCCTGGTCCACCGACAGCTCGCTGCCGGGGTGCTTAACCTTCTTGGTCCAGGAGAGGTCGTCAGCGTGGAGGAATCCGTCGATGCCCTCCTCGAGCTGCACGAAGGCTCCCGCATTGGTTACCTTGACTACCTTGCTCGTGAGGCGGGTACCCACGGGATATTTCTCTACGAGGCCCTCCCAGGGATTGTCAGTTACCTGCTTAAGTCCCAGGGATACGCGACCGGCCTGAATATCGTAGCCGAGGATCATGCATTCCACCTCGTCTCCGATCTTTACCATGTCTTCGGGCTTGTTGATCTTCTTGACCCAGCTGAACTCGCTGATATGGGCGAGGCCCTCGATTCCTTCCTCAAGCTCGATGAAGGCGCCGAACTCGGTCAGCTTGGTAACGGTTCCCTTCACGACGTCGTTCACGTGATACTTGGTCTCGAAATGGAGCCAGGGATCCTCGGTGAAGTGCTTGAGGGAAAGGTTGATCCTCTTCTCTTCGGGATCGAGGCGGATTACCTTCAGGGTAATCTCCTGTCCCTTCTTGACGAAGTCCTTGGGACGGGTTACGTGGCCCCAGCTCATGTCGTTGATATGGAGGAGACCGTCGAAACCGCCGAGGTCAATAAAGGCGCCGAAGCTGGTGAAGCTCTTCACGGCGCCCGTCACGGAGTCGCCGATCTGGATGTCCCTGAAGAAGGCCTCACGGTTTGTCTCGGTTTGCTCTTCCAGGTATTTGCGGCGGTTGACCACCACGTTCACCTTGTTGTCAGAGTAAAGCCGCTCGATATAGAAGGGGCTCTTGAGTCCCAGAAGCTTCTCGGGCTTATCCACCTTCTGGCTGTCGGACTGGCTGATCGGCAGGAAGGCGCGAACCCCCGAACCGAGATCGACCTCGAAGCCGCCCTTGACGGTTTTATCTATAGTGCCTTCGACAGGAGCCTTGTCCTGGAAAGCCTGGCGTAAATTCTTCCAGAATACCTTTACGTCGGCCTTTTGCTTGGAAACGATTACCTCGCCGTTGCGGTTCTCTTTCTTTTCGAGAACGACGCTTACGGTGTCTCCAACCTTGGGCAGTTCGGTGAACTCGGAAACCGGGATTTTGCCCTCTGATTTATAGCCGACATCTACGAATACCTGGTCCTGAGTTACCTGAATGACGACGCCGTCAACGAGCTGTCCCTCTTCAAGCGACTGGAACGACTTAAGGTACTCCTCCTGTAATCGTGTCTGCTGGATGTCATCTCCGGAGTTCTTCGATACATCCTTTGCCACTTCCATCTGATCCATAAACAACCCTTATAAGTGAATTTTGCTTATTATCATGTCACAAACCCTATCGATGGTCAAGTCCGAGGTATCCAAATAGACCGCGTCGGGAGCGATTTTGAGGCTCCCCTCCTTTTTATTGCGGTCGATCGAGTCCCTTTCGGCTATCCGGGTCTCAATTTCCTCAAGGGTCAGGGCGCTTGTTCCCTGTTCGAAACGGCGCTTGGCCCGGGCTTTGGCGGAGGCGTCCAGGTAAAACTTGAATTCCGCGTCCGGAAAGACGACGGTGGTCATGTCCCTGCCCTCGCACACGATACCCGTGGCTTTGGCGATATCCCGGATACGTTCGTTAACCCGGTGTCTCACCCCTACGACGGCGGATACCTGGGCCACCACGGACTCTACCGCATCGCTTCTCAAATAGGGCTCTACGTCCTCGTCGGCAACGTAAAGATGCCCATGGCGATAGTCCAGGGGAACCTGTCGGGCGAAATCCTCAAGCTTCTTCTCATCCTTAAGGTCCGGAGCTGTGCCGCCGGAACCGTCGGGGCCGCCGCCCTTCGATCGAAGCAGGGCCAGGGCGACCCCCCGGTAGAAGCTCCCCGTATTCATGAAGGTCAGGCCCAGGCGATCGGCGATAGCCTTCGCCACGGTGCTCTTGCCGGAACCTGCCGGTCCGTCGATGGCAACGACCATGTCAATCCTCCTGTTTATCCGCTTGCGCAAGCAGCCCTTTAATCTCCGCCTCGGTCAGGGGCCTATTCCGCCCGCTTTCCAGACTGCCCAGGGAAACCGACCCGATTCTCACTCGGGCCAACCGCTTGACCCTAATGCCAAAGTGGTCCAAAACCCTTCGGATCTCCCTGTTTTTTCCCTCCACCAAGACGATGCGCATTCTCCTTGAGGAAAGACGCTGAATACTCTCGCAGCGGTAAAAGACCGAATCGATGCGAATTCCCGCCTGAAAGGCCCGGATTACCTCGTCGGAAAAGGGAAGGCTCGCTTCCACGACGTATTCCTTTTCGATTCCCGCCGACGGGTGCCCGACCTTGGCCGCGAAATCTCCGTCATTGGTAAAAATCAGAGCCCCCGACGAAAACATGTCGAGTCTGCCGACGCTGTAAAGACGTTCGGGATACTCTCCCTTCAGGAGGTCGGCCGCAACGGCCCTTCCCTTTTCATCTGACTGGGAGGTTACGTAACCTGCGGGTTTATGGAGGAGAACGTATCGTTTATCCTTTTCCACCTCAACCCTGATACCGTCCAAGGTTACGGTGTCTCCCGGGAAAACCTTCGTGCCCATGGCGGTAACGACCTGCCCGTTAACCGAAACCCTTCCGGCCAGGATTATAGCCTCGGCGTTCCTGCGGGAAGCGATTCCCGAATGGGCAAGGTATACCTGGAGCCTAAGCCCCTCGGGTTCCTCTTGTTTGCGCGACGTTGTCATTATCGTGCGAGCTCGAAGCGGTCCGCTTCACCCTCGTCGAGCTTCGGAAGGTCCGCGATGCTGTTGAGCCGGAATAGCTTGAGGAAGTCCTTCGTGGTTCCGAACTGAACGGGCTTGCCGGGAATGTCCTTTTTCCCGACTTCCTTAATGAGGTTTCGTTCCGCCAGGAGACGGATCATGTTGTCCGCTGAAACGCCGCGGATGGCCTCAATTTCCGCGCGGGTAATGGGTTGCGAATAGGCGATGATCGACAGGGTTTCCATGGCTGCCCGGGAGAGGCGGTTGTCGTTTTTCTTTCCGTACCGATCCCTGAGGCTTTCCCAAAGGTCTTTTTTGGGGCTTACCGTCCATCCCCCGGAGATCTGGATAAGCTCAATCCCGTGGGCCTCGTCGCTGTACCGTTCCCGCAGGAGCTCCAATACCGCATCCACGACTTCCTTTGAAAAGCCCGTGATTCGCATAAGAGCTGTTTCGTCCAGGGGTTCGGATTCCAAAAAAAATATCGCCTCCAGCAGGGCGGCTTCCTTTTCCATTGCGTACTCCATATCCAAAATTTCAGCCCCCGACCGTAACTTCTATGTCTGAAGGGGCCACTTTTTCCCACGGCTTTATCTTGATGTCCCCAAACATGCGGTTTTGCCAAACGCTGGCCATGCGGAATTTCACCGCCTCCAGCAGGGCCATGAAGGCACAAACGATGTCCATGAGATTTCCCTTACGGACGATGAGATCCGTAAACATGCATTCCCCGCGGTTCTCTAAAAGCTCGTTCATGAGGGTTATCTTCTCGCTTACCGAAACCTCTTCGTAAAGATCGAGGATCCTTTCGGAATTATAGGAGGAGACAAGGTTTGAGAAGGTTTTAAGGAGATCCCAGGTATCCACCCGCTCCCAAAGTTCCTCATCACCGAAGGGAAGGGGCCTCTGCATCTTCTTCCGCTCAAAAACCCATTCTGCCTCGTTTTCCTTCTCTTCCATGAGCTCCGAAAGCTTTTTAAACTTCTGGTATTCAATAAGCTTGTCCACCAGCTCCTGCCGGGGGTCGTCAATTTCCTCGTCGTCCGCGGCTATTTCCACGGGTAAGAGCATGCGGCTCTTGATGTAGAGGAGACTTGCGGCCATGGCGTAAAAATCCGTAAGGCTCGCAAGATCGGAAGATACGGTGTAATCGAGATATTCGAGGTATTGCTCCGTGATATGGGCTATGGGGATATCGTAAATATTGACTTCGTTCTTTTTGATGAGAAAAAGGAGAAGATCCAGGGGGCCTTCAAAATCGTTAATCTTGAAGGTGTTGCCGCTCTCCTGGGCAACTTCGATGGTTTCCGTTTCCGTCATAGCATTCCCGCCTTTACAACGCCTTGATCTTCGAGAGCCGCCGCCGCGGATGCATAAGCCGCTCCCGTTACAGGATCGGTTACTTCGGGAAACAACTCAAGCAGGGGAACCAGGGCAAAAAGGCGATCCCGGAGCCGCTCGTGGGGTATGCTGAGATTCGGCAGCCGTATGACCTCGTTTCCGAGCAGCAGTATGTCCACGTCGAGCGTTCGGGGGCCTTTCGGAATTTCCCGGGAACGGTCCCTCCCCCACTGAGCCTCAATGGAATGGCATGCCTCGAGCAGCCTCTCCGGGGAAAGGGTCCAGGAACCGGAAACGGCGAGGTTGTGAAAGTCCGGTTGATCAGTATAATCCCGGGGCTTGGTGACGTACAGGGAGGAAACCCGTAAATCCGGAACCAGGGCCCTCAATGAATCAAGGGCTCCCCGCAGGATAAACCTGGAGTCGCCCTGATTGGAGCCGAGTCCGAGTACCATGGTCCGCCTGCGGCCTTCGCTCAGAACAAACCTCCGTCCTCGGCCGCAGGGGCCTCAGCCCGGTTTTTTTTTGCCGCCGCGGGCGCTCCTTGTCCGGGCGTTGCCTGGGCGGGAGCGGATGCCTTGGGGGCGGTTCCTGCGGATGCCTGGGCCTTTTTGAGAACCTGCCCCGGGAACAGCTTTTCCCTGATTTTCTTCTCGACCTGCTCCCGAATATCCGCGTTGTCTTCCAGGAACTTTATCGCGTTTTCACGGCCTTGTCCTATTTTCTCTTCCCCAAAGGCGTACCAGGCTCCCTTTTTATCGATAAACTCATGCTTTACCGCCGAATCCAGCAAACTCGAAACGGCGGACACGCCCTTTCCGAAAATAACGTCCAGCTCAACCTTCCTGAAGGGAGGAGCCACCTTGTTCTTGACCACTTTAACGCGGACACGGTTACCCACGGCGTCTTCTTCGCCCTTATCGAAGGTTTCGATCTTCCTCACCTCCAGGCGAACGGAAGCGTAAAATTTAAGGGCGTTACCGCCGGTAGTGGTTTCGGGGTTTCCGAACATAACCCCGATTTTCATGCGGATTTGATTGATGAATACGATAATGCACTTGGATTTACCGATTATTCCGGTCAATTTTCGCAGGGCTTGGCTCATGAGCCTCGCCTGGAGCCCCATGTGGGAGTCGCCCATGTCTCCCTCGATTTCCGCCTGGGGCGTGAGGGCCGCGACGGAATCCACCACGATAATGTCCACCGCCCCAGAGCGAACGAGACTCTCGGTTATCTCCAGGGCCTGTTCACCCGTATCGGGCTGAGAAACCCAAAGCTCATCTATGTTTACCCCGAGATTTTTTGCGTAAATAGGGTCCAATGCGTGTTCCGCGTCCACGAAGGCCGCGATACCGCCCATTTTCTGGGCCTCCGCGATAGCATGCAGGGCAAGGGTCGTTTTTCCCGAGGATTCGGGGCCGTACACCTCTATTATTCGCCCCTTAGGATAACCGCCGATACCGAGAGCCTCGTCGAGCAGTATGCTGCCGGAGGGAACAACGTCAATACCGGCGACTTCGGCGCCGGTACCAAGTTTCATCAGGGAACCCTGCCCGAACTGCTTCTCGATCTGCAGCCGAGCGATCTCCAGCGCCTTCATTTTCTCGTTGATATCCGCATTGGGATTGATCTCGTTCGTCACCTTCGCCACCTTTCCCTCCCCCTTGCCTTTGTATAGGCCCGTTGCCGCAGGCTGCCCGTATTTTATCAAAAAACGGCGCAAAAAAAAATAGCGCGCCGGCGCTTTTCGTTGTATGATTCGCCTATGATACAACCGTTTCTCGTCATGGCCACCCGTTCCTGCAAGACCTATGCCCGGTCAGTGGTGGCCGAGCTGAACGAGAATCCGGAAAGAATTCTCTTCCCCGAGACCATCGACTACATCGATTCCCTGTCGGTAATGAACTTCGCAGACGGAGAAATCGAGGTAACCCTCCATAAATCCGTGCGGGGAAAGCGGGTTTTTCTTTTCACAACCAGCGCAAGGAATGACGCGGGTTTGTCGGTTGAAGCATGCAAGATCGAATTATACCATACCATTGACGTACTGCAACGTTCCCATGCCCAGGAAATAACCGTTTTTGAGCCCTACATGTCCTGCAGCCGTTCGGACCGTACTACCCGCCGTAATTCCGTGGGTATATGGATCCACTATAAAACCATGATTTCCCTGGGCATGGACCACCTGATTACCTACCAAATACATTCGGATAAGTCAAAAACCATATTCGACCCCTGCCTCTGCTCGGTTGACGACGTTCCCGCAGTCTCGCTGCTCCAGAAATACCTGTGCGATTCGGTAATCCGCGATATTGGAGTCCTTGAAACCCAGGTTAGCGATTCATGGCTCTTTTGCTCCGTCGATGCGGGGGGCGAAAAGGTTGCAAGGCGGTTCTCGACCTCCTTCGGAACCCAGCTCGTCGTGGCGCACAAGCAGCGGAGCTACGTTGAGGCAAATACCATTGAATGCATCAATATTCTTTCGGCGGTTCCCATAGAGGATAAAACCGTATGGATAGTGGATGACATGATTGATACCGGCGGTTCCGTTCACGGCCTCGTACGTGAGCTTTCCTCCCGATCCTGCAGGGAAGTCAATGTGCTCATCGTTCATCCTGTTCTATCCGATCCGGCGGTAGAACGCCTCCGCGAACTCCATGACGATGGGAGCCTCAATAGACTGGTAGTGTGCGATACCATTGACTGCTCGGAGGTGATGGAAAGATTGCCTTTCATGGAGCTTATATCTTCCAGGTCCCTGAGCTCCCGTATCGTGCTTACCATTTCCCAGGACCGGCCCATGGCGGAGCTCATCGATACCTTCAACCCGCGGGAATACCTATCCCAACAAAAACGCAAAGCCTAAGGGGATAGGGGTTTTCCGGTTTGATGGACCGCGCGGACCTTCAGGGTTAAGGTTCCGTTAGAGAGGCTTAACCGCCCGAGGGCTTCCAGGGGTGTATCGGTATCCACAGAGCCCCCCCCTTCATACACGGCGGGGACGATTCCCTCCAGGGTATTCCGGGTGTCATAACCCACCAGAAGGTCGAAGGTAAGGCCCTTCGGGTTTTCCGCAAGGTTGGTGGCCATCCCCTTCCATACTACCCAGCAGTCGAGATACAGCGCCGGATCCTTGGCTACGTCGGAAAAGCCGTAATTATCCTTCAACGTATCAAAGCCGGGCTCAGTAAACCAGGTCATGAGGAGCCGGGCCTTTTGCTTAAGGGAGATACTCCCGTTGGAACCGAGAATTCGGTTGATCTCAACCTGGGCGGCATTGTCCCGCCAATTCTGGAAATACTCCCTGGCTTTGGTCCAAGAGGACTCAAGCTCCCGGGCGGTCATGATGTAACGGGCAGTACCGCCGGTTTCCACGATATCCTTCCGTTCCTCGGGGCTTAACGCGAACGAAGCCAGGTCGGCCCTCGCCTCCCCTCCAAGAACGCGTCCTGCCTTGGGCACCGCAAACTGCCATAGGACGAAAAATGCCAACACGATCGTAAGGACTGCCGCCGGTACCGCGGGAGGGAGGCCAAAACTTAGGCGCGGATAGAACCTCGCGATCTTTCCGGTAGAAACAAGGTCTGAAATTGTATCTTCATCCGCATGACGCCTCAAGAAATCCAGGGAACGCCGCGCCAGACGGTTCGTTGGAGCGTACTCAAGAATTTCCAGGTAGTAATCCACCGCCTGCTGAGTATTGCCCCTTCGAAGATAGAGGGCTGCCTGGGCGGCTAAAAGGCCTGGATCGCGCATCTTAATCTGTCGGGCCCTCTGAAAATATGAGCCCGCCCCGCCGATATCCCCGGTGTAGAGACAGGCAAGGCCGAGCATGTAGTAAAAAAGGAAAGAATCCCTGTAGTTTATCACCTCCGGCTCCAGCAAGGTAATGACATCGCTGTACCGGCGGCGGGCAAAGGAGCGTTTAGCCCTGTCCAAGACCGAAAGAGGCATGGGCGTTACGGCGCCTCCGCTTCAGAAAGGTATGTATCGAGTAGTACGTTGAGCTGTTGGAGCTCCGCGTCGGATGCGGATTGGGGATTCCGCTCAATCTCCGCGATTCGCGCGAGAATCCTTTCGATCACCTCGTTTCGATTCCCCCCGGAAACAACAAATTGGTCCATCGAGGATCCGCTTTCCGTTGAGAGGTTCGGAGTTACCGTTCCTTCGCCCAGGGTCATGGCAACCGAGAGGCTTTTATTGGCGCCGACCGTTTCCTGGGGCCAAACAAACAGCAGTGCCGAATCGCTCACCGAATAGAGGGTATTAAAAGACCGTCCCTCCACGACAGGGGGATTCCAGCTAAGGGTTTTCAGGCGTTCCCAATTCGCTAACACGATGCGTTCGGGCATAACGGGCCAAGAGGCAAAGGGAAAGACAAGGACATGGGACTTACCCGGAGAGGAAAGCCATCGATCCTTTATCTGCGCGGGAACGAGCTCGGTTTCGGAGGACAGCCTTTCCCTTCGGTCGGTCTTGAAATGAATACCCTGCGACTCCCCAAGGTTTGTGTCTACCAATGCCTTGACGGCGAAGGTTCCTGCCTTGCCGGAGGTATTTTCCAGGGTCGTGACGATGCTGAGGGAAATATTTGATTCCGCCGCGGTTCCGATGAAGCTGAAACGTTGGGTGACCTGAAAATCGTCGGAAGGCACGAAAATAATGGTAATGGAAGATTCTTCCGCGATAACCGTCGGTTTATTTACTCCTCGGGGAACTAGGGCAAAGACCCTTCCATTAGAGAGTACGGAAAACCAATTCGTGGACGCGGAATTTCGGTCCTCGAAAAGGGCCTCATAGCGTTGCTTTCCCGTAGGCGACAGCCGCGCCAAACTGAATGATCCCGTTTCAGGGTAGACAGACAGACGGTAGTCCCCGGAAAAAAGCTCAGCCGGAAGGGCTTGTGCCAGCGTAATGCTAAGGATCGAAAGAAAGACAACAAATATTTTTTTCATTGCGAAGCCTCTTTTAGAGACTCGTTATACTTTCCCTGGAGGGCGGCGGCTTTCTTTCGAAGGGTCTCGAGTATTTGCTGACGCCGCGATTCGTCGTCCAGATCGGCTGCCGACAGGGCTGAACCCGCTGAGGCGCTGGAAGATCCCGTCAGGGTTAGCAACTCCACCAGCTCGGCGTTTTTCTTTTCCAGTTCCTGTACCTCCAGACCCAGTTCCGTATTCTGAGACGAAAGAACCGAGACCCTTTTCTCTAGATCTCCCAGCCTGGTATCCTTCATGAGGTCCGAAACCCGTTTCTGGTACGCGGTTATTGCCTGTTCATAGGTTTTTTCCCGACGCTGATAGTCCTCAATTACCCTCAAGGATTCCTCGTGACTCGTTTTGAGGAGCCTGAGGAGCTCATCCTCTTTTTTTCCTTGATCGATAAGGGATACTCGATACCAGGCAGCCTCCCTCTTCACCGTATCCGGGTAGCGTTCGAGGACCACGAGGAAAACCGAACGGGCCTCGGTAAATCGGCCGACGGCGTAAAGGGATTCACCGATCCAGTAGTAGGCGGCTCCCGCAAGTTCATGCCGGGGCCAGGTCGTGAGAAACCCGTATAGGGTCGTGATGGAGTCCTCGTAAGAACCCTGCAGGTATTGCACCCTCCCTAACTGATAGGTAACGTCGGGGATCCGGGAATCCTTGGGGAATACGCGTAAAAAGTCGCGCATGTCCTCTAGCGCGGGGGTTAGGTCGCCTGACGAGATCTCGGTCAGGATTATCCAATATGCGGGTTCAGCGCTTTTCGGGTTTTCTGCGGCGGCCTTGCGGAACGAGAGCAGGGCCCCTGACCAATCGGACCGGGCATAGGCGTCCAAACCCGATACGAGGGGATCAGCGGCGAAAATGGGCAGTGACAGGCTTATAAGCAATGAGCACAGCAGTAATTTCTTCATCTTCGTTTCTCCGTAGCAACCGCTCATTCTAGCGACAGGGAACCAGAAAAGAACGCCGAACCGGAAACAAGAACGTCCGTTCCAGCGTCTAGAACCGATTCCATGGTTTCCTGGTTCACCCCGCCGTCTACAGATACTATATACGATAAATCGCGATCCCGCTTGATTTTTTTCAGCTCCCGAACCTTCAGGAGGCTTTCTGGGATGAGGCTTTGGCCTCCGAAACCGGGGTTAACGGTCATGACCAGCACGAGATCCACGAAACTGAGGATTTCTGAGAGGGCCGCGACGGGGGTTGAGGGGACCAGGGATATGCCAACCTTCACGCCGGCTTCGCGAATCTTTGCCGCCAGACGATGGGCATGGGTTTCTGCCTCGATATGAAAGGTTATCCAATCCGCCCCGGCGGCGATGAAATCGTCTACCATGGACGCGGGATTGTCCACCATAAGATGAACGTCAAAGGGTAGCCTCGAGCGCGGCCTAAGGGCCTTGACGATGGGAGCCCCCAAGGTGAGGTTAGGAACGAAATGGCCGTCCATCACGTCGATATGGACCCAATCTCCGCCTTTTTGTTCAATAATCCCGAGAGCTCCGCCAAGATTCGCAAAATCGGCGCTTAAAATGGAGGGAGCCAGTAGAAATGTTCGACTCATATGCATTATAGTACCAAACTCGCCCGAACCTGTAAATACAAGCCTCAATTGACTAAACCCCAGGAATGAGTATAATAGGAAAGGTAGTATGATACATGATGCCGTCCTCGGTTCGATGCAACAGGTTTACGATCTTCTCAAACAGGGAGAACTCGAGCAGGCGAACCGGGACCTGGCCGGGTTATTGGAACGGGATCTGGAGAACCCGGAGGTAATCTACGCGCTGACGGGAGTCAACTTCTGGTCCGACAAGCTTAAAAAGGCACAGCTCGCATCCAATGCCTTTGAGCGTGGAGAGTATATGGTTTCCCAGTGGAAACCCTTCACGGTCTATATGGGAAGGCTCGGGGGGGAACATGATGACGTCATGTATGCCCTGAAGCACTGCGCGTTCATACTCGCCCTGCGGTTCTATCAGGCTCTCTATAGGGAAGACGACACCGCCGGGGATCCCGAGCTGTACCGCAAGATCGGTTTATGCCACAAGGAGCTCGGCGATTACGACCGGGCCCTTCAGCTGTTGGAACTCGCTAAGGATCGGGACCGAGAGTCCCCGTCCATCTTGGCGGAACTCGCGGACTGCTATGCCCTATGCGGAGAGGTAAGGCTCTCAAAAGTCTTATTCAGGGAGGCCTTTTTTCTCGGAGCGTCCTCTATTGAGCTCCACTTTCTGGAGTCGGGAATAATAAACCGGCTCGTCGAGCAGGTTCGCGCCCTGGGCTACACCGGGTCGGAACAGCTAGAGTGGATTCCGGTTTACGGCCTGCTTTACGGCGTTTTCAACGTTAAGCGCGAATTGCGGGCCCTTGAGTTCGGAAAGCTTAAGCAAGCTATCTATGCCCTGGAGAATGAAATCAGGGAATCGCCGCCTGAAACGGCGTCAATGCTGGTTCCCCGCCTTATCAACCGTTACTTCTGGTTGATTGACCATTATGTGAACGTTCATGATGATCAGGCGAGGATTAATGAAGTTCTTTTGAAGATCAAATTGCTGGATGCCGAAGTCTACAACCGGTATACCATGTAAATTGTTGCAGGAGTTTAAGATATGTCTGAGTCGTTGGTAAAATCTGTCCAGGAGATGCTGAACGAGGAAAAGTGGACCCGCGCCACGATCAGCAATTATTCGATCAACAACTTCAAGGATCTCGACGGGATCATCCGCGAGGCTCAACAGGATAAAAACCTGGACGAGATCAAAACCCTCTGCGACGAACACTTGGCTCACACCAAGAACAGCATTATCGCCTTGTACCTCTCGGGTATTATCGCCCTTTCAAAGCAGCTTCTCGACGATTCGGCGCTGGTCAGTCTCATCAACATCTTCATCGACAATCACCGCACCCAAATCGTGGAGCATCTGTGCGTGAGAGTCCTCGATTACGGGGAGTCCCGCTTCGCCCTTCGTACCCTGGCGGACTGTTATAAGGAAGAAGGCAACTCGGCGCTCTATGACATTTGGGAGCGGCTGGTCAAGATCGACTACGACGAGGCGGATATAACCAAGCTTCTCGCGGAGAAATACGAGAAGGACGGAGACGTTGAGGCCGCGGTGGACTTTTACAAAAAAGCCCTGTACCGCTACATCAACCGCAGGCAATCCAATTCGGTCAAGGAGATCTGGACCCACCTGGTTTCCCTCATCCCCGAGGAAATCGACTTTTTCTACCATGTTCAACGCAAGATATCCAAGAACATGGGAGATGACCGCAGCGCCATGCTCATGCAGGAGGTCTACGTCCATTACAAGGACAAGGGCGACTGGAATACCTCCATCGACATTCTCAAGATCATCCTCGCCTACGATGACAAGGACAGCTGGGCGCGTAAGGAAATCGTGGAATGCTTCCGCGGTAAATACGCCGATCATAGCCTACTGGACGAGTATATCCGCGCCTCCAACCTCAATCAGGGTTGGCGAAACGTATTCGAGGCTATCGCTGAATTTGAGAAGCACATCTCCTTTGACGCTGGAAATTTCGTGTTCCACCGTTCCTGGGGCGTCGGCCGCATTTCACTCGTCCAGAACGACGAGATCACCATCGACTTTGCCAAGAAGCGCGGCCATACCATGAGCCTTAAAATGGGCGTAAACGCCCTGCAGACCCTTAGCAAGGACCATATCTGGGTGCTTAAGTCGATATGGAAAAAGGAAAAGCTGGCCAAAAAGGTCAAGGAAGATCCCTCCTGGGCCCTGAAGACCATCATCCGCAGCTTTGACAACAACTGCGATCTCAAGCACATCAAGGCGGAACTGGTTCCCGGCGTCCTCACGGTGAACGAGTGGACAAACTGGAGCGGTAAGGCCAGGAAGCTTCTAAAGGAAGATGCCAGTTTCGGCGTTAATCCCAACAATATCGACATGTTCATGGTTCGCGACCGTCCCATTTCCCAGGAAGAGAAAATGTTCAACGAGTTCAAGGCTCAAAAGAACTTCTTCGCCAGGGTAAATATCCTTATGGAGTTCTCCGAGAAGGCGGATCCGGATTCGGAATTCTTCTCGGAAATGTTCTCCTATTTCGCGGGATACCTGAAGGCTTTCAGCCAGGTCAACGAGCAGATCATCGCCAGTTATCTCGTGGTTAAGCAGATCGTCGCGAAGCACCCCCACCTGAACCCCGGGCTTCAGTACAACTTTGCCGACCTTTTCGGGGAAATCGAGAATCCCTCCCTGGTCTATACCGAAATCAAGGACGGGGATCTCAGGAGAAGCTATCTCCAGCACATCAAGAATTTCCTCCCCGACTGGGCAGACATCTACATCAAGCTCTTCCCCACGGTGCTTTCCACAGAAATCGTAGAAGCCCTCATGCGGGAGGGCCACACGGACAAGCTTAAATCCCTGGCGTCCCTTTGCTTTGAAAATTACCGCGACTACCGCGAGGCGGTAATCTGGTTCTACAAGAACGCCCAAAACGAGGATTGGTTCCAGGAACTGGGCATTACCGTGGAAAAGCAGTACATAGCGCTGATTCACGTGCTGGACGTTACCTTCAGGGAGATCGCCAATCACCGGGAGACCACCGAAAACAGAAAGATCAACCGTCAGGTCCATACCATTCTCTTCGGGAAGGACGCGGTTCTCGAGAACTATATCCTCGCGAGCGACGTAGGCACCATTACCCGCCTTTACACCCTTGTGGACGACGTGAAGGATCTGGATCCTGCGGTTAAGATGCACCTGCGAAACCGCATCCTCGAAAAGCACAAGGGTTTCAAGTTCTTCGGAAACGAGGAAAAGACCGTCGTTTCCAGGGGTCTCATCGTTACCTCCAAGATGATGGAAGAGAAAAAGAAACAGCTCCAGAATATCGTCGAGGTAGAGATGCCCGCCAACTCCAAGGAAATCGGCTATGCCCTCTCCCTCGGAGACCTCAGGGAAAACGCGGAGTACAAGGCAGCGAAGGAAAGGCAGACCATTCTCAACTCCACCGCGACCCGATTGCAGGAAGAGATCGACCGCGCCCAGATCTTCGATCCCACCACGATCACTGTGGCCCGGGTATCCTTCGGTACCGTGGTCCATCTGGTGAACAACGCCTCTGGAGAGGAAGAAACCTTCACCATTCTCGGGCCCTGGGAATCGGATCCCGATAGCGGCGTGATCTCCTACATGTCGCCCTTCGGCAACGCGATCATGAATCATCGGGAGGGAGAGAAGCTCACCTTCACGATCAACGAGCGAGAGTACAGTTACACCATAAAGGCAATAACCGCCGCAAGCTTTTAATAACCTCCCTTAAAAAGAGGATAAAATGAAAAAAGTCCCGATAGTTTTTCTTTCGATGATGCTGATCCTCGGTTCGGGCGGGTTCGCCCGCGCCGAGGGTGCGGACATCGTGACCCTTATGGACGCCTCGGGTACCATCCTTCCGTGGTTTGACCAGATCAATGACAGGGTTCTGTCGGATATCGCGAAAAAATTCGTCAGGACCGGCGACACGTTCCATCTCATTTCGTTCAACTCCAGGGCCAACCTGGAAATCGTGCAGCCCGTGGTAACCGAGGCCGATGTCTCCCGCATCGTGTCACGGTTCATGCTCCTCTACCCCATCGGCCAGAATTCCGACTTTCTCTCGGGACTTCAATATACCTGGCAATACGTCAATTCCCTGGATCATCAACGCCAGAAAATCGTCATTATCATTTCCGACGGTATCTTCAATCCGCCTCCTTCAAGCCAGTTCGCGCACTACACGAACGAGCAGGTTTCAGCAGAGCTTTCCGGTTACTCCCGAAAGATCAAGGCTGCGGGCTGGAGCGTATACTATATCAAGCTTCCGTTCCCGGAGAATTCCACCGTTACCGCCCTTGACGGTTCCATGGTTTCCCTGCCCAAGGGCGTCGGGAACGCATCGGAAACCCCGCAGGAAACAAAAGGTTCCGCTTCCGAGACAGCCCCTGGTGCCGTTACTGCGGGCGATACCGGTTCTAAGGGGCCCGCCGACGGCTCGCGCAAGGCCGATGGCGAATATCCGAGCTATACCGACATTTCAGGCGCCTTTTCGGACTCGATCGGCATAAGTCCGACGAAATTGCCCGATGGGGATATCCCCCTTAATTTCGTAGACTCCGTTTTTGACCTTCCGGAGATTACATTTCCGGAAGATCTTGGAAAAACCGGTTATTCTTTCATTCTTCCCCTGGGAATACGGAATCCTGTTGAAGGCGAGGTTAATCTTGAGCTTTCAGCGGTCATGCTTGGCAATGTCGATGTACTGCAAAAACACGCCTTCATAAGGCTTTCAGGCCGAGGAAAGGGAACTATCCGCGCGGAGATAGCTCTTCCGGACACGATTGAGACAGGCAGCCAGTCGCTGAGATTTTCCCTGAAGTTTGCCGGGAACGCCCGGGTCCATCCCCAGGATGGCACTGTTCGCATGCAGGTCACCGGTTTTTCTCCCCTTCTGTTCCTGCGCCGGGGAAGCAGTTTTGCCTATGCCCTTTTCCTGATCGTTCTGGGCTTCGCTTTTGTTGTGCTGTTGCTCATTCTGGTTATCCGCCATACCAGTTTCCCTGCGCACCGCGCCCTTCATGCAGTCCAGGCTGAAGCGAAGGAAGACGCGGAGAAATCTCAGCAGTCTCTTTCTGATAGAATTCCCGGCCGAGATTCCGTGGGCCCTGCCTCTGCGCAAACTACCGCGGGTAAAGCCCCCTTGGGTCCTTCAAGGGAACTCAAGCCCTCCTCTACCGCTTCTTCCCTTACGGGAACGAACGGGCCTCGTGACCGTGATCGCGAAGAAATTCTCTCCGCCGCGGCAGCCGGAGGCACACAAAAACAGATATCCGCGGACATGGCCGCATCCAGATGGGCAGGATCGGAAATACTCCATGCGGAAAAGACGGACAAGCGCATCGATTTCACCGTAGCAAAGGATAAAACGATTGTCTTTGCAAAAACGGAAGATTCTCGCGTGACCGACGAGGTAATGGCCGTCAAGGACGCCCAGGAGCGGCAGAGACGGGAACGGTTTGAGCTTCTTTCCCATGCCGCGAGGAGAGACGTTCCCCCCTCGCACATTCCCGCTGGAGCAGATCCGGACGAAGCGGTTCCCGTGCTCGAAAACGGCGCGAAGATGTTTGAGCTGGAGGTTAAGGAACAGACCAGGATGATCGGAAAGCGAAACGTCCACCTCATGAGAGCCGGGTCTAAGCTCTCCCTCGGCGGCGGAAGGTCGTCGTTCCTAATCTTCCTCGTCAAATTCCCGGGCCGTATAGCGGATATACGATTTGACGGTAAAAAATGCAGCTTGGCCATCTTGAAACCCGAGTTTTTCCCCTATGAGACGGAAAACGTCATTGAGAACTGCGTGGATAGGGAGTTCACCCTCGTGTCCGATCGGGACTACGAGGTGCGGGTTACCGTGCGCGAATACGAGGACCCCGTGGTAAAGATTAACAGGTTATTGACGTCCATTAGGTTTTAATGCCCTGGGCTTCGCACACACTCAATACGCCGCGGAATGCACCGCGGCGTTTTTTATTTCTCCAGCATGTCTTTAGCCCTTTTTTGGAGGGCCCCCTGCTTAGTGTCGGCGGCGATTTCCTCAACCCTGGATTTTGATCCGAGGTCACCTATGGCCGCGTACATATCAAGGCCGATGCTCCGGGTGAGGGTATCTTTACTTGAAAGGTATAAAAGTATCAACTCTGAATATCTCGCATCCTTAGACTTTGTTACCGTTTTACCCAGCTCATAACGAAGCCAGGTTTTTTTGTCGTCGGCCAAGGTTTTTTTTGCCGTCTCGATTATCGCCGGAGCCGCTGCCGCGGGGCGATGGTCGTTTAGCACAGCCGCCGCCTTTGCGCGGTAGCGGTCGTTTTTTTTCTCGTCCCTTATCATGCCCACTAACCAATCGAGGGCTTCCTGATTTCCGATCGCCCCTAAGGTATCATAAGCCTCTAAGCGGACGCTTTCCTCGGGGTCATTCTTGGCCCTGAAGAGGGCGAGGTCCGAAGCCTCAGTGATATTGCGTTCCTTGACTGCCTTAAGGGATCTTATGCGGACTTTATAGTAAGAATCCCGGATGCCGTCGAGGATAAGCGAAGAAGAGTCCCGGTCCTCAAGTTTTGAGGCGCCGCTGATGGCGGCCTCCCGGAGGGCGGGATCGGATGATTCAAAGAGCTTTGAAAGCACGGGATATGCCCGTTCCTTGCCTATCCGGGCAAGCGCCTCTGCCGCGGTCGCCCGGATAACGCCGTTTTCATCCTCGTTTTCTGCTATTTCATAGAGACGGTCCCAAGTTTCCTCAACCTGTAATTCTCCCAGGGCCCGCATGATTTCTTGCCTCACGATAAGCCTTTGCTTGTCGTCCCCGGCGATTTCGCTGTCCAAAAGGTCGCTAAGGAACTGGGCATCCTCGCCTGAACCGATTTTGCCTAGGGCCGATATCGCGGCCGATCGGAAAACAGTATTATCGTTCTCGAGAATCTTTCTTACCGAGGCAGCCGTTTCCCGGAATTTCAGGGCGGAAGCGTATGAAAGGGCAAGATTTACGGTCGAGGATCGCTCGTCCCAGGGATCCTCCAGAAGGGTCTCTGTCCAGCTCTTTAAGGAATCGACAGACTGCTTTGTGAAGAGCCTGAGGATGGACTCCTTGACGGCTACGCTTCGGGTGGAAGCGAAAAGGGAAGTAAGTTCCTCGGTGAATTCCTTGGATTCCTCATTAGCAAGGGTATCGACGAGGGATGTAATGTCCCCTTCTATCCCGTAATTGATGATATCGAGCCTCTCCTGACGCAAACTGGTTTCCTTTTCCTGCGAGGACAGGGGATAGAGAACGCAGCAAAACGCGATTAGGATTCCCGGGATACGTGCTAGACTCATGGCAACTCCTTTTGCGCCTTACCGGCAAAAAAACGGGCGAGAAAGGCCGTCCTGTACTGGTCAAAACGGTCATGCTCAATGGCATCCCTGATTTCCGCCATCATGCCGTGCAGGAAGGCAAGGTTATGCCACGAAGCCAGCATGGAGCTGAGGATCTCGTCGTTTTTATAGAGGTGACGCATATAGGAGCGGCTGTATTCCCTGCAAACCTTACAGCCGCATTCCGGGTCAAGGGGACCGAAATCGGCGGCGTAACGCTCCTTCTTGATCGCGATGATACCGTCCCTGGTGAACAAGGATCCGTTTCGGGCGTTTCTAGTGGGAAGCACGCAGTCGAAGATATCGATTCCGTTTTTGACAGCGTCCAGGATATAATCCGGCGTGCCGATTCCCATGACGTATCGCGGCTTGTCACGGGGAAGCAGGGCTGCCGTGGCCTCGAGAAATTCGGAATAGGCCTCTGCGGGCTCCCCCACCGAGAGCCCGCCGATGGCGATGCCCGGGGGATCAAGATCGATGACGGACTGAGCGCTTTCCTTTCTGAGGTCATGATAGAAATTACCCTGGACGATCGGAAAAAGCTTTCCCTCATATTCCTCCGGGGAATCTAGCCAAGCCTTGCGGGCCCTTTTTGCCCAATCCGTGGTAATCACGAGGGCTTCTTTGGCCTTTTTCCAAGGGGTTCCCCAACCGGTGCAAACATCCAGCTGCATTTGAATGTCGCTGTTAAAAGCCGCTTGCAGGCCCACTACGGACTCGGGGGTAAGAAAATGGGAGGAGCCGTCGATATGGCTGCGGAATTTAACGCCCTCGCCGGTGATCTTTCGAAAATCGGATAGGGAAAAAACCTGGTAGCCCCCGGAATCGGTCAGGAAATTGCCCTTCCAGCCCGAAAACCCGTGAAGACCCCCGGCTGCCCGCAATATGTCGACCCCGGGCCTTAAATAGAGGTGGTAGGTGTTGGCTAAAATGATGTCAAACCCGATCTCCGCCAGGCCGTCTTTCGTCATGGCCTTAACCGTAGCGTTCGTCCCGACGGGCATAAAGGCGGGGGTTCTGACCGGACCGTGGGGAAGCGTCATCACTCCGGTTCTTGCGTTGGTGAGGGCGTCCTGGTGTTTTATCGAAAATATGGAATCCGTCTTGATCATGTGCTTAGGTCCTCGCGAATTTTAGTAGCAGCGCCGACAGGGCTGAAAAAAGAATCACCGGAAACCACGCCCCCGCCAATGGAGAGACGTACTCCCACTTGGCGAAAAGCATGGAAACCATCTGGGTCACGTAATAACCGACCGCGATGGAAAGGCTGATCAGAAGACTCATGAGAATCACGTTCTTCTTAAAGCGCCCGCCCAGGGAAATCGAGAAGAACAGCACGATAAATATCGTGAAGGGAAAGGAGAACCTTTTATAGTAGTTAGCCTGCTCTTCCGCGAAGGGCTGTCCCGAGCGCCTAATACGCTCTATAAACGTTTTGGCGTCCCGGGAACCCAATTCATCGACGCTGGTCGCGTTCTTCCTGAAGGAAGAAGGATCTTCCGTGAGGTTTATGCCCCGTAAACTTTGGGAGAGGGTCACCTCCCCGTCCGTACCATACGAATAGACCTTCGGATCATCGAGAACCCAGTTTGGTTCAGCCCAGGTAGCGCTGGGTGCCTGTACGACGGACAGGATTGATCCCTCGTTATCCCGGACCACGACGTAAAGGCTAAAGAGTTTCATGTCCTTATCCTGGTAGTAATCGGCGCTGTAAACGAACTGACCGTCATCCGAGCGAACGACGATATTTGAATTGCTCAGCGAATCTTCTTCCTTAAGGAGGGCCTTGACCAGGGTCTTTCTTTCTGCGGAAGAATGGATAACGACGCGGTCTTCGAAAAAGAACATGGCTATCGAGAGGATAAAGCCGAATACAACGAGAGGGAATACCAGGGAATAGAGGGGATACCCGGACGCGAATACCGACGTAAGCTCATTCCTCGCGTAAAAGTTCCCCATGGTATAGGCAGAACCGAAGAGGACGGCGAGGGGCATGGCGTAGGACACGCATTTGGGCACGTAGAGGACCATGGCCCTTATAATATCCCTCGCCGATACCTCGTTGGTAAGGTATTTCCAAAGATTGGCGAAGAGATCGCCCAATTCCAGCATTAGAACGAAAAACAGGAGGGCTACCACGCATACCGGAAGGAACTCCGTGAATAGATAACGCTGGATAAGTTTCATTGCAGAGCCCTCCTACCCAGGAAAACGAGAGCGGCCCCCAATACGGTCAGGTTTGGAAGCCACATCATCAGGGTTCCGTCGAGGCCCACGCGAATCGAAAGGGTTTGGCCTCCGATGAGCATGGCCCAATAAAGGACGGCTATGATTAGCCCGAGGATAAAACCCACGCTCTGACCGTTGGTTTTTGCCAAAAGCCCCAGGGGAAAGGCCAATATAGTGAAAAAAAGGGCCCCGAAGGGAATGGAAAATTTCTTGTTGAATTCCATTTTGTAGAGGTTAATCTGCTTCAAGTCAGAACCGGCGTCGATCTTTTTCCGTAATTCCCCGTAAAGGTCCCGTGAACTCATTTCCCGGGGAGTCACCGCAGATGAGTAATTTGGGGCCACCTGTTTCATGAGCATTTGATAAGATATGCTTTCAGCGCTGATGGCGTCAAAATTCTCCCGGATTTTTTTGTCTAAAGAAAGAATTTGGGGCGTTTGCATTTCAAGGCTCATGAGGACGGCGGGATTGTCGCTCTCTTTGATCAGGGCGTCCTTGGCGGCAATAAACCTGCGTTCTCCGCTGCCCCCCGTGTCGATAACCAGAAGGTCGGCCATTGTCCTTCCCGTTACGCTTCCCGTCACGATAACCGCCTTCTGGTTCTTCTTAATGGAGTTTCCCTCGAGCTCAAGCGCCGGCGTGGAGGTTAAGATGGTGCGGTACAGCCTCACGTACCTGATGGTTCCGGCAGGAAGCAGTATGTCGTTCGTGAAAAAGGAGATAACCGAGATCAGTAGCCCCGCCAGGGCAACGGGCACGAAAATAGCCCGGAGAGGAATACCAAGGGCGTTGGCGGCGATAATTTCCCTATCGCTGACGAAACGACCTAAGCCCATAAGGGTTCCAACCAGGGCCGAAAACGGGGCGGAGGTCGCAATGATCGAAGGGAGGGCATAGAATATCAACAGGGCAACCTGGGTAAAGGGAGCCTTTTTGGACAGTATATCCTCCGCCATGAGAAGCATCTGGTTTACGAAAAAAATAAGGAAAAAAAAGAGGAACGAAACCGCGAAATAAATAAGCATCTCGCGGAACACGTACAGAGAGAAGGTCTTTCTCATTCAATGAGTTCCCGTGGAGCCGTAACCGCCCTCGCCCCGGGCGGTGGCGCTCAAGGAAGCGGCGGGCGCGAAGATTGACCTGGCTACCGGCGCCGTAACCAGCTGGGCGATTCTCTCGCCGTCGGTGCATTCCCAGGGTTCAGATCCCAGGTTCACGAGAAGAACTCCAACCTCGCCCCGGTAATCAGCGTCGATCGTGCCGGGCGAATTAAGGACGGTTATTCCCTTCTTGAAGGCAAGGCCCGAACGGGGCCTGACCTGCACCTCGTAGCCTTGGGGTATTTCCAGGAAGACTCCCGTCGGGATGAGGGCCCTTCCGCCGGGAGGAATAACCACGGGCGAGTCGATACGGGCGCAAATATCCGCCCCCGCGGCGTCGTGCGTCTTATACTCGGGAACTAAGGCGCCCCGCTCTACCCTGATTAAGATCGTCGTTTCCATTGTCGTTCCAGCTCCTTGGCATATCGTCGCGGAACCAATGCGGCCAGAGATTTTCCGGCGTCGCCATCGATCGCTTTAAGCCTGCGTTCCAGGGACGAATGCCCGATAGTCGATACTATTTCCATATCCCGCTCCACGGGAAAAATCCTTCCCTCCCGTATCCATTGCCTGGCAAGCCTCTTCATGCGGTACTCGCTGTCTTCTGAGGCAATCGTGAGTGCCCCTAAGGCCCGTTCCTTCGCGTCTGAAAGCTCCGATGCAGAAGGCCCGCCGGTAAAGAATGCCCCGCATTCTCGAAGCAGCTCCCTTACGGCTTCTACGGTTCGATCGGGGGGAGTGGACAGCGAAACCGAGAGGAATGAAAGCTCCCTAAAAACGTTCACCGACCCGGTTATGGAATAACAAAGTCCCTTTTCCTCCCTGAGAGACTGAAAAAGCCTGGAACTCACCGTGTCCGACAGTATATCATTGATGAGGTTCCAGGAAAACCAGTCCTCATCTTCAGAAAAACGGTGAATAGGCCATCCGAGCACGATTTGAGACTGGGTAAACAGGGATTTCTCCACTCGTTGACCCTCCCTCCAAAGCCCCTTTTCGGGCCTCAGGATAGCGGGTGAAGGGACCGAGCGGACCCTCGGGTATCTCGAGATTTCCTTTTCAACGAATCCGTCGTCGAATGAACCCGTAACGGTCACGCATGAAAGGCTTTCAATGAATGTATCGCTGTAAAACGCTTTCAAGTCGCTTACGGCAATCGCGTTTACGCTTTGAACCGTACCCGCTATGGCCTTTCCGAGGGAGGATTCGGGGAAGGTGCGTTCCATGAACCACTCCGAACAGGTTTCTTCGGGATCGTCAAGGTAAGAGAGAATCTCGCTGACGATGACGCCGCGCTCGGTTTCTACATCCTCTTCCCGAAAGGAGGACTCGGTGAGCATGGACATCATGACAGGGAGTATCTCCGGCAACCTCGAGCCCGGAATCACTGCGTAAAGGCAGATCTGCTCGCGTTCGGTGAAGGCGTTCACGTAGCCGCCGGTCCTGTCGAAAACCCGGGCTATATCCCTGGCCGTCTTGTCCCCGGTTCCCTTAAACAGCATGTGCTCCAGGAAATGTGCTGCTCCGTGAAGCCCCTCCTTCTCGTCCCGGGTTCCCGTAAAAAACCAAAAACCGATCGCTGCGGTTTGCGTCGCAGCGACCGGTTCGGTAATAAGGGTTACGCCGTTTCCGAGGGAACGGTTATTTATCGGCATCGTCCCCGAGAGCGTCCACGTAGGAAAGGTTCAAGCGGCCCATCTTGTCGATCTCGAGAAGCTTGACCGGGATGTGCTGCCCTTCCTTGACCACGTCGGATACGTTGGCCACCCGGGTCCGGGAAAGCTTGGAGATGTGGCAGAGCCCTTCCTTTCCGGGAAGGATCTCCACGAAGGCTCCGAAGTCCATGATTCTCTTGACGGTTCCCTCGTAGATGCGGCCGACCTCGGGATCTTCCACGATGCCCTTTACCGCGTCCCGCGCGCCGAGGGCGTGCTTGGCGGTTTTGCCGTAAATGGTCACGGTTCCGTCGTTTTCCGTATTGATGGTCACGGAGAACTGCTCAGAGATGGCCTTGATGTTCTTTCCGCCGGGTCCGATCAGGGCGCCGATCTTGTCGGTTTCAATCTTCATGACCTCGATGCGGGGCGCATACTCGGAAATCTGGGCGGAGGGCTTGGAAATCGTCTTGTTCATGATGCCCAGGATGTGGAGCCTTCCGCGTTTGGCTTGGGCCAGGGCATTCTTCATGATCTCGGTGGAGACGCCGGCGATCTTGATGTCCATCTGGAACCCGGTAATTCCGCGCTCGGTTCCGGCGACCTTAAAGTCCATGTCTCCGAGGTGGTCTTCCTCTCCGAGAATGTCGGAAAGGATCGCGTACTTGTCGCCCTCGGTGATGAGGCCCATGGCGATGCCCGCTACGGGAGCCTTCATGGGCACGCCCGCATGGAGCATGGAAAGGGTTCCGCCGCATACGCTGGCCATGGAAGAAGAGCCGTTGGACTCGAGGATCTCGGACACCACGCGGACCGTGTAGGGGAAGGCTTCCCGGGAGGGAACCATGGGCTCCAGGGACCGGCGGGCGAGATACCCGTGGCCGATTTCACGGCGGCCGGTTCCCATGCGGCCCACTTCGCCGACCGAATAGGGCGGGAAGTTATAGTGAAGGAGGAAATGCTCCCGGCGGTCGCCCTCGATATCGTCAAAAACCTGCTCGTCGAAGACGGTACCCAGGGTAGCTACAGCCAGGGCCTGGGTTTCGCCGCGGGTGAACACCGCCGAACCGTGGGGCCGGGGAAGCACGCCGATTTCGCAGGTGATGTCCCGGATGTCCTCGGTGCCGCGCCCGTCGACGCGAACGCCCTTTTCGAGGATGGTAGTGCGAAGGATGGAATACTCCATGTCTTCGAACAGGGCGTCGAAAAGCTTTTTCTGTACCGCGTCGGCAAGCTGTTCAGCGTACTTTGCGGTGAGATCGGACTTGACCGCGTCGCAGGCGGCGCGGCGCTCGAATTTGCCCTTTACGTAGAGGGCCGCCGAGAGCCTGGGATAGGCCTCGGCGCGGATCGCTTCTCGGTTGGCGAGCTCGACCTTCATGGGGCTTAGGGGAAGTTTTTCCTTACCCACCTGGGCTCGGAGGTCCTCCTGGAGCTTGCAGATTACCTTGATGAACTCGCTTGCCTTGTCGAGGGCCCCGAGCATCACTTCCTCGGAAACCTCGTGGGCGCCGCCTTCAACCATGGTAATGCCCTCGGCGGTTCCCGCCACGACGATCTCCATGTCCGCCTTCTCGATTTGCTCGAAGGTGGGATTGATGACGTACTCGCCGTCCAGGTAGGCGATGCGTGCAGCGGCCACGGGACCGTTAAAGGGGATATCGGAAATGGTTACCGCCGCGGAGCTCGCGATAACCGCGAGGATGTCCGGGGGGTTTATCATGTCCGACGAAATGGTGGTGGGAACGATCTGGATGTCCCGACCGAAAGCCTTGTCGAAGAGGGGCCGCATGGGACGGTCAATGAGACGGGAAACGAGGATTTCCTTGTCTTTGGGCCTGCTTTCGCGCTTAATGAACCCGCCGGGAATCTTTCCGGCGGCGTAGTACTTTTCGTTGTAATCCACCGTGAGGGGAACGTAGTCTAGGCCTTCCTGGCTAGAGGAAGAGGCGCAAACCGTGGCGATTACCGCCGATCCTGCGTATTGCGCGTAAATGGAGCCGTTAGCCTGCTTTGCGAGGCGTCCGGTCTCCAGGATCAGGTCATCGTTCCCGATCCGGTAGGATATTTTCGTTGCCATAGGGTTTCCTTATTGTCGTGGGTAGAAAATAAAAAAAGTTACCCGCCGGTTGAATGGGCAGGTAACTTTGACCTTACTTGCGGAGCCCGAGATCCTGAATAAGGGCCCGGTAACCCTCGAGGTCCCTGCGCTGCAGGTATTTCAGAAGCCGCCGGCGCTGGCCGACGAGAATGATAAGACCGCGGTTGCTGTTCTTATCCTTCTTGAAGGTTTTGCAGTGCTCGGTGAGCTGCTTGATCCGCTCGGTAAGAAGCGCGATCTGGACCTTGGTATTTCCGGTATCCTTTTCGTTGTCGCCGAATTTCGAGACCACCGCAGTGGTTTCTTCTTTTGTAAGTGCCATACTTACTCCTTCTCTATCGATATCATCATGATAACCTAAATCGCGCGGTGCTGATGTCTTCCGGTTTCGGTAGATAACCGATTCCGTCGGCTTCGATTCTCAGGAAGCCTCCGGTGACCGCAAGCAACGCACCAACCATTCCGCCGTGAATCAGCGAAAGATCCACGGGAAACCGTCCCTCCCCGGGAAGGACTTGCGTAATCTCCTGAACGGGAACCTCCAGGCCATGGGCGGTTACCGTCCAACCGATTGCGGTAAAATCCAGTAAAAATGGATGTCCGAGAAGCCGTTCCGCGTGGGCGAAATCAGCTGATTGAACGGCCTTCCTGACAGCGCTTGAGCTAATACGCTGACCGTCGAGTTCAACCTGCTGAATGGAATCGATACGGAAACCATCCCGGTGGGCAATGGCGGTTAATTCCGCCATCCCGGTATCCAGGCGATGCCCGCAACGGAAGTCCGGGCCGACGGCCGCGTACCGCATGCGAAGCTTTTTTACCAGAATATCGAAGAATACACCTCCTGACATTTTACTGAAATTTGAGGAAAAGTCAATGAGGAGGGTAAACTTGAAGCCTAGTTCCTCAAATCGCCGGAGCCTTAGGGTTAGGGTTGAAACATCTCCGGGATATGCGTCGCCCTTCTTTATGGATCCCGGTGAACGGATAAAGGTCACGATTCCCGGCACGTGCCTATGCTGAAGGGCATTGGCGCATACAGCGTCAAAAAGGGCTTTATGGCCCAAATGGGGACCGTCGAATCCGCCGATCGTTACGGCGGTGCCATCCGTTCCGGAACACATCGAATCGATGAGATTTCGTGCGTCAGGGTTTTCGAGCTGATCCCACCAAAGTATCTTCAATTTTGGCCCCCGAAAACGAAACCGTACCGCGGTTTATCGTCGATAACCTCCAGGGCACCCATAAAACCGGTATCCGAGAAAACTGCATGCTTTGAGGAGACTTCTCGGTCAAACCAATCCCGCGCAGGGTGAATACCCCTGGAAAAATCTTTCATCCGCGAAGGATCGATAAAAACTGGGGAAAGCCCGATGGCGTCGGCAATTTCCGGGGTAAAGGGCATGAGCTTGTCCCGAATCTCCTGAAACTCGACCCGGGTTGGCCTTTCTCCGGAGCCGTAACGAAATTTTATTTCCGGGCTGAATTTTCCCAGTGCCGAGAATCCCGCTGCATGTTCAAGGGGGAAAGGGCCGATCTTGGTCCTTCGCAGGGCTCTCAGGTGAGCCCTGCTTTGTACCATTACGGCGAGGTCCCGGGCCAGGGAGCGTATATAGGTGCCCTTCGAGCAGGATACCCGAAGCACGCAGGATGAAGCGCAATTCACCCCCCGAACGTCGGTTTCCTCGACGGATAGAATCTCAATATCGTGTATGGTTACCTTGCGGGGAGGAACGGTTACGGCCTCGCCGCTGCGAACCCTGTCCGAAGCGCGACGTCCTCCCACGTGAACAGCGGAATATACGGGAGGAACCTGCTCGATCTCCCCGATAAAATTCCTTACGCTCTCAAGGACCCTCGCGACCGGAGGAAGGGGGGCGGTTTCGCAAATCTCCCCGTCGGGATCCAGGGTATCGGTTTCGGAGCCGAATTGTATCCAGGCGAGATATTCCTTGTCACAGTCCAGGATATAAGGGACCAACCTCGTATAACCGCCCGTTAAAACCACGAGCAAGCCCTCGGCAAAGGTATCCAGCGTCCCCGTGTGACCCGTTTTTTTTATGTCCAGGCCGTTCTTGATCTGCCAAAGGGAGGAAAAGCTCGTGATACCGGGCTGTTTTGCAAGGAGTACGATTCCTTCGTTATGTTTGGGCAAGCCTATTCTTCCGTCCCTTCGCCGGAATCCTGACGAATATCGAGTTCATTGATTTTTTTTACCATCTCAAACCCTTCCCTGATACTCTCGTCGAATACGAAGGTAAGGTGAGGAAACTGGCGAATACGAAGCTTTTTTCCGATAGTACTCTGGATGAATCCCGCGGCGCGCTGAAGACCGGCCACGCCAAGCCTTGTTTCCTTCGGGCTCATGAAACTGGAAACAAAGACCTTCGCGTGACCGAGATCACCGGATACGTCCACCCGGTGCACGGTTAAAAAGGTAGAGACCCGGGGGTCCTTGATACGGCCCCCCAGGATCATCTTGGAAATTTCCTCGCGGATCTGCTCTCCGAGCCTATCCAGTCGATATTCTCCCATAACCAGGCCTTACTCCGAGTCCTTCTTGGCGTCATCGCCCTTTCCGGAGGATAGCTTTTCGCTGTCCTTCAGCTTGCGAGCCACTTCAACGAACTCGATTACCTCAAACTGGTCCCCTACCCGCACGTCGTTGTAGTTTTCCACCGAAATACCGCATTCGTATCCCGCGGCCACTTCCTTGACGTCGTCCTTGAAACGGCGCAGGGACGCGAGCTTTCCGGTGTATACCACGATGCCTTCGCGGATGACATGGACCGTAGAGCTTCTCTTAACCGTACCCTGAAGCACGTAAGATCCGGCGATGGTTCCGATCTTCGGCACCTTGATGGCCTCGCGCACCTCGACGGTACCGATAACCTCTTCCTTGATGTCGGGCTTGAGCATGCCTTCCATGGCTTGCTCGATCTCTTCCACGGCCTTGTAGATCACGTTGTACTTGCGGATATCGACCTTCTCCTGATCCGCCAGGAGCTTGGCCTGGGGAGTGGGGCGAACGTTGAAACCGATGATAATGGCGTTCGAGTCGGCCGCGGCCAGCATGACGTCAGAGTCGTTAATGGCGCCGGCGGATGCATGGATCACGTTTAGGCGCACGTCCTTGGTTGAAAGCTTCTCGAGGGAGGACTTTAAGGCCTCCACGGATCCCTGAACGTCGCCCTTGATGATGACCTTAAGCTCCTGGATTTCACCTTCATGAATGGTGTCGTACAGGTTGTCCAGGGTTACCTTCTTCACGTTCCTGGAATCCTCAAATCTCTTGAGTTCCTGCCGTTTGGAAGAAATCTGGCGGGCATGGCGCTCGCTCTCGGTAACCTGAAAGGGATCGCCCGCGTTGGGCATGCCCTCAAGACCGAGAATTTCGACGGGCATGCTCGGGGTAGCTTCCTCGATTTTATCGCCCCTATCGCTGAAGATCGCGCGAACCCTTCCGGAATAGACGCCGGCCACGTAGGGATCGCCCGTTCGCAGGGTTCCCCGCTCGACGATGATAGTCGCCACAATACCGCGTCCATGGTCTATCCGCGACTCGATTACCTTACCCTCGGCGCGGCAATCGTAGTTCGCAGTGAGTTCCAGGATCTCCGACTGGATGAGAATGGCGTCTAGAAGCTCGTCAAGACCCGTCTTCTGCAGCGCGCTGATGTGCACAAACTGGGTTTCCCCGCCCCACTCTTCAGGAATGAGACCGTAGTCGGACAGTTGGGTTTTGACCCGGTCGGGATTCGCCTCGGGTTTGTCAATCTTGTTCACCGCGACGATGATCGGTACCTTGGCGTCTTTGGCGTGATTGAGCGCCTCAATGGTCTGGGGCATCACGCCGTCATCCGCTGCGACCACCAGCACCACGATGTCGGTGATAGCGGCGCCGCGGGCGCGCATCATGGTGAAGGCCTCGTGTCCCGGGGTATCCAGGAAGGTGATCTTTCCCTTATGCGTTTCTACGGTATATGCGCCGATATGCTGGGTAATTCCGCCGAATTCACCGGCGGCTACGTCTGCGCTCCGAATGGCGTCCAGGGTCTTGGTCTTACCATGGTCAACGTGACCCATTATGGTAACCACCGGGGGCCTGTGAGCCAAATCAGCGCCGGCATCGCTTTCGCTTTCGATAACCGTCTCGTCGTAGAGGCTGACGATATGGACCGTGCAGTCGTACTCGGAGGCGAGAATAGTCGCGGTATCCGCGTCTATAGACTGGTTCATGGTAACCATCATGCCCATACCCATCAGTTTCCCGATGAGTTCGGATGCCTTGAGGTTCATCTTGCGAGCCAGTTCAGACACGGAGATAGTCTCCATGATCTCGATTTCTTTGGGTATCGCATTGGCCTTGTCCTGTGCCTTTTTCTTCTGCTGAAGCAGCTTTTCCTCAAAGTCGAGTTCTTTGTCTTTGCGGTAGTTAGCGGTTTTCTTCCCCTTGAAGGTTTGCTTCTTCGCGGGTCCCTTACCGGTGGCAAGGGGCATGGGGGAGCCTGGGCCGCCGGGTCCGCGTCCGGGACCGCCGGGTCCGCGGGGACCGCCGCCCTGATAGCCGCCGGGTCCGCGGGGACCGCCGCCCTGGTAGCCGCCGGGTCCGCGGGGACCGCCGCCGCCCTGGTAGCCGCCGGGTCCGCGAGGACCGCCGCCGCCCTGATAGCCGCCGGGTCCGCGAGGACCGCCGCCGCCCTGGTAGCCGCCGGGTCCGCGGGGACCGCCACCGCCCTGATAGCCGCCGGGTCCGCGGGGACCGCCGCCGCCCTGATAGCCGCCGCCGCCCTGATAGCCGCCGCCCTGATAGCCGCCGCCCTGATAGCCGCCGCCCTGATAGCCGCCGCCCTGATAGCCGCCGCCTTGATAGCCGCCGCCTTGATAGCCGCCGCCGCCCTGATAGCCGCCGCCGCCTTGATAGCCGCCGCCGCCCTGATAGCCGCCAGGTCCGCGCGAGCCTGCGCCTTCACGAGCCTGAGCGCCGGAGAAGTTATCCCTGTTCCCGTAACCGCCCCTGGAGGGTCCGTTATAGCTACCGGAGGGCCTCTGTCCGGGCCTTCCGCGATCGGCGAGATTGCCGACTTTTACGTTCGGCCTGGGGGGACTCAACTCGATGGACGTAGCTTTGCGCCGTTCCGGCGCGGGACCATCGCTCTCGGGCTTCCGTTCCTGGGACTGAGGCTGCGCCGC
>QKDA01000173.1 GCA_003246765.1 Spirochaetales bacterium
GAAGCCCGTATGGGTCACGTTGATAGGGTCCTTGTGAATGGTGGTTAAAAGACCGTTCGCCAGGAACATTCCCGCCAGGGTAATGATGAAGGGCTGTATCTCCAGGTAGGAGATGAGGAAGCCCTGGAGGAGCCCGAAGGCGAGCCCGATGCCCAGGGCCAGGAGCAGGGCCGAGGGAACTCCTCCCTTTCCCGATTCCAGGAGCACCGCGCAGCACATGGTCACGAGGCCGGTCACGGCGCCAACGGAGATGTCGATGCCCCCGCCGATCATGACGATGCTGATGCCCAGGGTCAGGATGATCAGGGGCGCGTTCAGGCTGAATAGGTCGAAAAAGGTCTGGAACTGAAGGAAGCTCCCGGGAAACCTCAGCACGGCGAAGGCGTACATGAGGACGAAGATTGCCGCGGCGATGATGAATAGGAGATTGGAGTTCGACAGGGACTCCCGTCTCCGAAGTATTTGAGACGACGCCACCTTAGGCCTCCCTTTTCTTCAGGAGGCCTTGCAGGCCCCCGGTTTCCAGGGCCCGCTTGACCCTGGAGGCCCGCTCCCGCAGTACCGGGGAGGAAACCACCATGAGAATGATGATGAATACCGCCTTGAAGGCCTTGATGGTCTCGGTTCCCACCTCGAGCCGGAGCAGGGTGCGGCTCAGCATCTCGATGGTATAGGCCCCGATGACGGAGCCCGCGATGCTGAACTTCCCCCCGGACAGTGCGTTGCCGCCGATGGCCACGGCCAGGATAGCGTCCATCTCCACGAACTTCAGGATATTGACGCTGTCGTGCCTCCCGGCCTTGCACACCGCGATAAACCCCGCGGCGGCGCAGCAGAACCCGAGGATCACGTAGGTTAGGAACTTCATGGCCACCGGGTTAATGCCGTTCAGGCGCGCTGCCTTTTCGTTGATTCCCACGGTCTCCACGTAGAGCCTGAGGTTCGTTACCTTGAGAACCAGCGCGATCAGGAGGATAAACAGCGCCGTGAGAATGATCGGCGTCTGGATCGGTATGCCCGGTATGACCCCGCCGATGCGGCTGGTGAGCTCGTTCGCCAGCACCGGGGAAAGCTTTCCGTCGATCATGAACGAGATGGACCTTCCGGCGGTAAAGAGGATAAGGGTGGCCACCATGGGCTGCACCTTGAAGACCGCCACCAGGGAGCCGTTGAAGGCCCCGATGAGCATGCCCGCGGCGCAGCTTACGAGGAAGCCCTCGAAGATGACCGGGGGGGTTATCTCGGGGGCCCGCAGAAGGACCTGGACGAACACCGCGGAGGTGATCGCCGCGGCCACGCCCACGCTGATGTCCTGCCCCCGGGAAGAGGCGGTAACGAAGGTCATGCCGATCGAGAGAATCACGAGTTCCGAAGCCCCGAAGAGTATATTGGGTATGTTTCCGTAAATGGCCCCGTTAATCAGGCTGACACTGAAATAGTCCGCCCCCTTGACGAGGTTGATCACCACGAGAATTCCCAGGATGGACAGGGGAAAGAGCAAATGGGTTCCCTGCCGGCCGTGTAATGCCTTGTTCATGCGCCGCTCCCCGCAATCATGTTCATGACCTCTGCCTGGGTCACGTTGTCCCCCGAGAGCTCTCCCGCAATGCACCGGTCGCGCATTACGATGAGGCGGGAGCAGGTCCTCAGCATCTCCTCGATCTCCGAGGAAATGAAGGTTACGCTTACGCCCTCCGCCGCGAGCTGGAGGACCAGTTTTTGGATCTCGACTTTGGTTCCGATGTCGATGCCCCGGGTGGGCTCGTCGAGAATGAAATATTCCGGGCGCGTGATGAGCCAGCGGGCCAGGATGGCCTTCTGCTGGTTCCCCCCGGAAAGGCTCCGGATCGGCGTGTCCGCCGAGGCGGTCTTGATATTCAGTTTTTTGACGTATTCCTCCGCGTACGCTTCCGCCTGGCGCCGGGAAAGGGGCTTGAAGAAGCCCTTCATCACCTGCAGGGCCAGGATGATGTTGTCCCGCACCGAAAGGTCGGCGATGATTCCGTCGCCCTTGCGGTCCTCGCTCAGGTAGGCGATGCCGAGCCTCATGGCCTGGATAGGCTCGCGGATCCTGACGGCCTTCCCGCGCACCTTCACCGCGCCGCCGGTCACCTTGTCGGCGGCGCAAATGGCCCTGACGCTCTCGCTCCTGCCGGAACCGAGGAGTCCCGTAAAGCCGTTTACCTCCCCCCGGCGAATCTTGAAATCGAAGGGAGCAATGCCGGAAACGCTCGAAAGGGAGGAGGCCTCGAAGACCGTTTCCGCGTCGGCGCCCACGTCCCCGCGCCGGATCTCCTCCACGTCCTCCAGGGCCTTGCCCATCATCTTCGAGACCAGCTCGAATTGAGGAAGGGAGGCCGCCTCGTACTCGCCCACGAGCTCCCCGTTCCGGAGCACCGTGATCCGGTCGCTGATCTCGTAAACCTGGTCCAGAAAGTGGGTAATGAAAACGATTCCCACCCCCCGGGACTTCAGCTCCCGCATGAGATCGAAGAGGGTCCTCACCTCGTCTGTATCAAGGGAGGACGTGGGCTCGTCTAGAATGAGAATGCCGCAATCCATGTCTACCGCCCGGGCGATGGCGATCATCTGCTGGACCGCCAGGGAGCAGTCCGAGAGTTCCTGGGTGGGCCTCGCGGGAATGCCGAGGGATTCGAGGAGCCCCGCCGCCCGCTCGTTCATGGAAGCCCAGCGCACGAAGGGATCCCGTCCCCGGCCGATGAACATGTTCTCCGCCACCGTGAGATTGGGGCAGAGGGTTATCTCCTGATAGACCGTGCCGATCCCGTGGTTTTGGGCGTCCTGGGGAGACTTGAAATGGACGGTCTTGCCCCCGAGGGAGACAGTTCCGCCGTCCTTTTCGTAGGCCCCGGTCATGACCTTCACGAGGGTGGACTTTCCCGCGCCGTTCTCGCCCATAAGGGCGTGTATCTCGCCCCTGCGCAGGGTGAAGTCCACCTCGTTCAGGGCCCGCACCCCCGGAAAGGACTTGCAAATGCCCCGCATCTCCAACACTGTTTGGGAATCCACTTAATTCTCCCCCCTTTAGGTTCCTCGGTAAAACGCGGGCGGCTCACGTTCCCGGCGCGAACCGGGAGCCTGAGCCGCCCTTTTTTTTACTTGGTCACGACTCCCTTGCCGGGATCGGCGTTGATGCCGAGGTTAGTGATGATGTCGTCGGTGATGTTACCGGTGTCCACGTAGATTTCCTTCTGGTAGACGATTCCGCTCGGGAGGGCGGCGCCGCCCGCGGCGGCCTTGATCCAGCGGGAAATCTCGGCGGCCTGGCGGGGGCTGCACTGCACGTCGCAGTCCCAGTAGCCGGCCTGCACGTTCCTGAGGGCGAAGCGGTTGAAGTCAAAGCCGAGGACCTTTACCTTGCCGTTCTTGCCGTGGCTGATGCCCGCGGCGTCGAGGGCCTGGACGGCGCCCTGGGCCATGCCGTCGTTCTCGGCGTAGATCACGTTGAAGTCCTTGCCCGCGGCGATGGCGGCTTCCACCACCTTGCGCGCTTCCTCGAGGCTCCAGCTGTCGCCGCCGGTGCCGTCGGCCACGATCTTGACCTTGCCCGCGTCCCGTGCCTTGAGTACCGCGGCGCTGCGGCCGAGTTCGGCGGCGGAGCCAAGCTGGCCCCGGATGAGTATCATGTTATAGGCGGGAAGGTTCTGGGACAGTACCCAGTTCATGGCGGTGTTTCCCTCGGTGGCCATGTCGGAGACGAGGGCGGCCTGGTAGTTGGCGGCGTCGGTCTGGATGAGGCGGTCGAAGAGGAATACCGTGACCCCGGCGGACTTGGCGGACTTCAGCACGTTGTCCCAGCCGGAGGCGTTGGCGGCCGAGATGAGAAGGTAGTCTACGCCGTCGCGGATGTAGCCCTGGGCGGCGGCGATCTGCTCGCTGTTGTCGCCGGTGTTGGTCTGCTTGGCGTCGTAGCCGTTGGCCTTGGAGAACACGGCGTTCATGTCCTCGACGTTGGCCTGCCGGTAGCCGGACTCCTCCGGGGGCAGGTTCACGATGCCCACCTTGATGAGGCCCCCCGAGGCCGCGCTGCCCGAGTCCTTCTTTCCGCCGGCCATGGCCGGTGTCAGCGCGAGTACCGCGAGCATCGCCGCGATTCCGATGTTAACGCTCTTTTTCATCTTTCGTTCCTCCGTTTTCGTTTCTTCCGGGTCCACTGCCCGTGATTCAGTATGGAGGCCGAAATTCGGAACGCGCCACCTACATCCTTTCGCTGTTGGTACGATCTTTTACGGTGCCCTGGGGGCTTCCCGCGGGTTCCTACGTTTTCTTTCGCCGACCCTCGGATTTTTTTGGAACCTTCGCGGCGGCGAGGCTTCCCGGCGAGTTTCTTCTTGCGCTCGCTCCCAGGTGTGGTACTATGGAAACCGGAAGGTTGCCCATGAATCGCAGAGCCCGAACCGCCCTATCCCTCGCCTGTGTTCTCCTCCTTTCCGCCTGCGGCGGGACCCGCGGCGCCCCCGACGCGAAGAGCCCGGTAGTGCTCGGGTATTCGCAGCTGGGGGACGAGAGCTCCTGGAGGACCCAGAACAGCTTCTCCATCAAGTCGGCGGCCAAGAGGGCGGGAATCAAGATCATGTTCGAGGACGCCATGCAGGACCCCGCCAACCAGATCAAGGCGCTCCGCTCCTTCATCGCCTACAAGGTCGACGTGATCGCCTTCTCCCCCCTGGTGGAGACCGGCTGGGACATGGTGCTCGGCGAGGCCAAGGCGGCCCGCATCCCGGTGATAATCGTGGACCGCATGATAGACACCGCCGACGAGAGCCTGTATGCCGCGGCGCTCTGCTCGGACTTTTACCTCGAAGGCCGGAAGGCCGGGGAGTTTCTCCTGAGGAAATTCTCCGGACGGGAGACCCCCGTGAGCATCGTGGAGCTCGCGGGCACCGCCTTCTCGACCCCGGCCATAGGACGCTCCGAGGGCTTCAGGGAAGCCCTCGCGGGGCACGGTAAATTCGAGATCCGCTTCAGCGAGGACGGCGACTTCATGCAGAGCAAGGGAAGGGAGATCATGAAGAAGGTGCTGGACCGCTTTGAGGCGGAGGACATCGACGTGCTTTACTCCCATAACGACGACATGACCTTCGGGGCCATCGAGGTTCTGCGGGAGGCGGGAATAGCGCCCGGCAGGGACATCGTGATCATCTCGGTGGACGCCACCCAGAGAAGCGTCGACTACCTGAGGGAAGGCACCGTCAACTGCGTCATCGAGTGCAATCCCAACAGCGGGCCCCAGGTGATGGACCTTGCCCGGAGGATCGTCTCGGGGGAAAAGGTTCCCAAGAAAACCTTCGTGCGGGAAACCACCTTCGACGAATTCGGCGACCTCGACTCTATTCCCGCCAGGGGGTACTGAAATCGCAAACCCTCGGAGAACTCGGGCAAGGAGCATACGGGGCACCCTGAAGGTGACGAACGTCGTCATCATCGTCGCCACCCTCGCGCCCTTCCTCTTCAACACCCTCTACTACAACATCGTGCTCAACCAGTACGGGAGGATCATAGAGAACGTCTACAGCGCCAACAGCCTCTCCAGCGGCCTGAAGGGCGAGATCTACACCACCATGTGGAATATCGTCACCGGAAAGACCGAGTTCGCCGACGACACCCAGTACGAGCTGATCTCCCGCATCAAGGGCAGCCTCGACCTCCTGGAGGGAAACGCCAACAGCGAGGACAACAGCTACCTAATCATGGTGGCCCGCAACACGGTAGAAACCATGGAAGGATACGTGGCGAAGATCGGCGACAACATCGCCGCCGAGAGGCCGGTGTCGGAGAACGAGGGAATCCTCGCGGAGATCAGTTCCGTCAGCGACCTTCTCTACGACGTGATCCAGAAATTCGTCGCCGCAGAGATGGTGCTCGCCCACGAGCAAAACGCTGCCCTCAAGCGCTCCATGGAACTGATGACCCTCGTCCAGACGGTGCTCTTCGCCTCGATTCTCCTGTTCCTCATGCGCAACTACCGCCAGCTCAACCGCAGCATCAACGACCCCATCTACAGGCTCAAGACCATGGCCTCCAGGATCGCCCAGGGGGACTTGGGCATCCGGGTAGAAAAGCCCGAGATCAGCGAGCTCGACGAGCTCACGGACAGCCTTAACACAATGGCGGAAAAGCTTATCGAGCTTATCGAGCAGAACGTGCAGAAACAGCGGAACCTGCAGAAGGCCGAGATGCGCGCCCTGCAGGCCCAGATTGCGCCCCACTTCATGTACAACACCCTGGGCACCATTCTCTCCCTCGCGGAGGAGGGGCAAACCGAGGACGTGGTTACCACCACCCTGGCGCTCTCCAGCTTTTTCAGGCTCTCCCTCAACAAGGGCCGCGACTGGGTCACCGTGGCGGAGGAAAAATCCCACGTAGAAAGCTACCTTGCGATCCAGAAGATGCGCTACGGCGCCATCCTGGACTACCGCATCGAGTTCGCCGAGGAGATCCTCTGCGAATCCATGCTCAAGCTTCTCCTGCAGCCCCTGGTGGAAAACGCCATATACCACGGCATCAAGAAGAAGCGGCGGCGGGGCTTTATCTCCCTGACCGGGACGAGGGAGGGGGCCTTTATGGTCTTTACGGTTAGGGACGACGGCCGGGGCATGAGCGATGAGGAACTCGGGAAGCTCCGGGAAAACCTCAACCACTACGACGTGTCGAATCCCCTGTCGGGCTTCGGGCTATACAACGTGTTCAAGCGCATACAGCTCTACTACGAAACCGACCGGGGTCTGACCGTGGAAAGCGCTCTCGACCGGGGCTGCACGGTCACGATCCGGCTTCCCCTGTCGGGACTTAAAGGAGCGTGAAACCGTGTTTACCGTATTTCTCGTAGAGGACGAAACCCTGATCAGGCAGAACATGCGGAACGCCATAGAAGGGGGCGGCGATGAGTTCGCCTGCGCGGGCGAGGCCGCGGACGGGGAATTGGCCCTCACCATCATCCAGGACGTGAAGCCCGACATCCTCGTCACGGACATCAAGATGCCCTTCATGGACGGACTCACCCTGGCGCGCCACGCGAAGGCAATCATCCCCTGGCTGAGGATCATCATCGTCAGCGGCTACGACGATTTCGACCTGGCCAGGCAGGCCATCGGCATCGGGGTAGACCACTATATCCTCAAGCCCGTTTCCAACCGGGACCTCTTCTCGGCCCTCCGCCTTTCCGCGCAGAAGATCACGGAATACAAGAGGCAAAGCGTCTCCTTCCTGAAGAACCTCTCCGACGAGGAGCTCGTGAAGAATACCCTGGTAACCTCCTTCCTGGAGAGGCTGTGCGGGGGGGAGGTCGGGAGCGACGAGGCCCTCAGGCGATCGGAGGAGCTCGGCGTGGGTCTCCTCGCGAGGCAGTACGCCGTCGCCGTCGCCCTGTGCGAGGACAGGGACGGCATTCCCCACCGGCAGGCCGTCGCGTCCAAGGTCAAGTACCTGTTCTCTGAAACCGAGGAGGTTCTTTGCTTCATGAGCGGCGCGGACCGGGTCGTGCTGATCGTCAAGGGCGCGACGGAGATGGACGCCGTGGGCCGGGCCTATCACGCCGCCCAGACCCTGAAGCATGAACTGGAAGACGGCCTTTCGGCGAGCGTAACCGTGGGCGTCAGCGGCGTGACGGGGCGCATTTCGGGACTCCACGAGGCCTGGAAGGAGGCCGCGGTGCTCCTCAAGACCTTCGGCGGCGCCCAGCGGGGAAGGATATTCGGCGTGGGCGACCTAAGGGGAGACGTAGAGGGCGGGGCATCGCGCCTGGAAGAGCTCTTCAATGCCGACCTGGAAGGAAAGCTCAAGTTCGCCGGTCCCGCCGACGTGCCCCTCCTGGTGGAAGAACTCATGAAAAACGCCGCCGGCGAGGAGGTGCAGGGAATGCTGTACCGGCATTACGTGCTCATGGACCTCACGGCCTCGGCCATGCGCATCCTGAAGGGACTTAACCCGTCCCTGGACCGATCGGAGCTCTCGGGGGAATTCGCCGACCGCGACAGGGTCGTCACTTCGGCGGTCTCCGCCAGGGAATGCACGGAACTCGCTACCGAGATCTGCATGAAATTCATTGAGCTCCGGGACCGGGGCGGCAGCTGCCATCACCGAAAGCTGGTTCTCCGGGCCTGCGAGTACATCCGGGAAAACTACAACAACCCCGACATATCCCTCAACACCGTGGCGGCCCACGTGGCCTTGAGCCCGGCCCACTTCAGCACCATCTTCGCCCAGGAAATGTCGGAAACCTTTATCGACCACCTTACCTCGGTGCGGATCGAAAAGGTCAAGGAGCTCCTGCTTTCCACGGACGACAAGATCGTGAACATCGCCTTCAGCGTGGGATACAGCGAGCCGAACTACCTGAGCTATCTTTTCAAGAAGAGGGAGGGCTTAAGCCCGAAGGAATACCGGCAGCAGAAAAGCCTTAGCCCCCGCAGGCCCTGAGGGCGTCGAAGCGCGGCGGCGCTGGCTGCCGGCCGCGGCGCTGGTTGCCGGCCGGCAAACCGCCGCCGAAAGGCGGCCCGGCGCCCCTATTCCTTGACGCCCCCGAGATTCATCCCGATGACGAAGTAGCGCTGCATGAAGGGATAGATGAGTATGATGGGCATGGCCGCGATTACCGTTATGGCCGCCCGTATGCTCACGGGGGTAACGATATTCGAGGTCTTCGAGAGGGCCATGGCCCCCACCTCGCCGGAGCCCCGGGCCTGGGCCTGGCTCGACTGGAGGTACTCCATGAGCTTGTACTGCAGGGTGTGGAGATTGACCTTTCCCGAGGCGTAGATGAGGGTGTCGAACCAGGAGTTCCACGCCCCAACCGCCACGAACAGGGCCACCGTGGCCAGGGCGGGGGTACTCAAGGGAAGGATGATCCTGAAGAAAATCGTGAAGTCCCCTCCCCCGTCGATTCGCACGGACTCCACGAGACTCTCGGGGATCGACCTGAGGAAGGTGCGGAGGATGAGGAAGTTGAAGGCGCTCACCATACCGGGCACCACGTAGACCCAAAAGGTGTTGAGCAGGTGCAGATTCTTGATGAGAAAGTAGGTCGGTATGAGACCCGCGTTGACGTACATGGAAACCACGAGAATCACGGTGAAGGACTTGCGGAACACGAAGGCCGGCCTTGAAAGCACGTAGGCGATCATGGCCGTGAGGAACACGTTGGTCACCACGTTTATCACCGTGCGGGCTACCGAGACTCCAAAGGCGTGGAACAGGGTACCCGTGGCGAAGATAAGCTGGTAGTTCTGCAGCGTGAACCGGCGCGGAAGGAAGGTAATCCCCCCGCGAAGGGTGTCCACCGCCTCGTTGAAGGAAACCGCGATGGTGTTCCAGAAGGGATAGAGCATGACGAACGAGAAAAGGACCATGAAAAGGGAATTCAGGGTATTGAACACGACGCCGTGATCCCTGAGGTAGTTTCGTTTCATAAGAGCCGCTCCTCCCCGGCGCGTTTCGCGAACTCGTTGGCCGCGAAGATGAGGGTGATGTTGACCAGGTTCTTGAAGAGTCCCGCCGCGGTGGCCAGGGAAAAGTTCGAACGCTGGAGGCCGAACATGAGCACGTAGATGTCGATGGTGTCCGAGACGTCCTGCACGAGGCCGTTGCGCAGGAGGTACTGCATCTCGAAGCCCGCGTCCAGGATATGGCCCACGCTCATGATGAGCAGGATGACGATGGTCGGCTTGATGCTCGGCAGGGTGATGTGGAGCATCTTTTTCCATCTCCCGCAGCCGTCGATCTCGGCGGCCTCGTAGAGGGTCGGGTCTATGCCGGCGATGGCGGCGAGATAGATGATGGTATTCCAGCCGAGTTCCTTCCACACGTAGGTTCCCCCCACGACTCCCCAAAAGTAGTTCGGTTCCGAGAGCCACAGTATGGGCTCTTTGATGATCCTCAGGGAAACCAGGAGGTTGTTGAGGGCGCCGTCCTCCACCGAGAGCATGGTCGCCACCAGGCCGGTGACGATTACCCAGGAGAGGAAGTGGGGAAGGTAGGATATGGTTTGGGTGACGCGCTTGAAGGCGACGGATTTCACCTCGTTTAGGAGCAGCGCAAAGCCGATGGCCGAGATAAACCCCAATGACGTATTGATGACGCTCATCATGAGGGTGTTGCGGACGGTTCTCAGGAAGACGGGGTCCGAGAAGAGAAAGCGGAACCACTTGAGGCCGACCCATTCCTGGGCGAAAAAGCCCTTGGCGGGACGGAAATTCTGGAACGCCATGGTCCAGCCCCACAGGGGCACGTAAAAGAACAGGATCACGTAGAGAATGATCGGGACGGACATTATCAAGAGCTGGCGCTGGTTCGCCATGGTTTGAAGCAGTTTGCGGCGCTTGGCGACGCTTCCCCCGGGATGTGTCATTGGTCCTCCGTAAAGGCGCCCGCGCGGCGAGGAGTCATGTACCGCGCGGGCTAAAAATCGCAAGAGCTTATTTCTTGACGCTCCAGGCGGCCACGCGGGCCCTAACCTGTTCCTGCATGTAGGCCTCGTAGGTCGCGATTCCGTTGGCCTTCATCTCGGCTACGTATTCGGCCCATACCTTCTCGAAGTCGCCGGGAGCGGCGAGTATCGCCTTCGGCAGGTACTTCCGCATGGTCTGGTCGCAGCGCTGCAGGGCAATCTGCGCGTCGGAACCGTCGGGGGGATTCGGGAGGTTCCAGGCGGGATACCAGATCGGGTTCTGGGGCGGGTTCTTGTCCATAAGCTCGGCGTTGCTGGTCACGCCGTAGGCGGCCCACAGCTCCTTGTCCTCGGGGCGGGCCATGGCCTCGCGCTCGGGATAGTAGTTGATGAGGTCCGAGGGATAGCCGTCGGAGAAGGATCCTTCCCAGGAGGGGAACACGTCGCGGACGAGGAGGGCGCGGTTCTGCTCCTGCCAGGTCACGTTGTCCCAGTTGGCGCGCTGCTCGGCGGTCCGATAGGGCTCGCCCTTTTCGTTGCGCTGCCAGTCCTGGCCCTCAATGCCCCACTCGATGGTTCTCTGTACGTCTTCGCTCAAAAGGTCGTTTATGAACTGCACGATGCGCACGGGGTCTTTCGCCTTCACGCTGATGCCCACGCCCCGGCCGAGGTTCGGCACGGGGATGTCGCGGTAATGGGGCTTGATGTTGGCGTCGAAGACTATCGGGAGGGGAGCCATGGTGCGGTTGTACATTCCCGAATCCCGGAGGGCATCGTCGCCGTTCGCGAACTGCCAGCGCTGGTCGTGAATTCCGAGGACCCGGCCGGAGGCGAGCTTCGCGATGTACTGGTCGTAGTTGTCCGTGAAGGAAGCCCGGTCGATGAAGCCCTGGGCATTGAGCTCGTTGAGCTTCTTAAACCAGCGCTTGGAGACGTCCTGAGTGAAGAAGGTCTTGTACTCCAGGGTCTTGGGGTTCACGACGCCGTTGCCGTCGTTGGGGTTGCCCGCGAGGAAATTCGGGGGATTCCACATGCAGAAGGCGTGCCAGTCGTAGGTGAGAATGGTGAAGGGGATGGTCTTCTGGCCGTTGATGGTGGGATACTTCTTGGCGTAGTTGATCAGGAGGTCAAAATACTGGTCCATGGTCACGACCTTCGGATAGCCCGCTTCCTTGAGCACTTCCTTCTGTACCCACAGGGCGGAGGCGCCGTAATAGGGACTCTGGTCGCGGCCGGTGATGATGCCCCAGTTGGTCAGGTAGTAGATATGCCCGTCGGGGGAGCGCATCTTCTCGAGCTGATCCCCGAAATGGCGCTTGATGTTGGGGCCGTGCTTGTCGATGAGGTCTTCCAGGGGAATGAGGGCTCCCGCGTCGATGAACTGGGTTTCGTTGATCTCGATGAGGTCAGGGTAGTCGCCGCCGGCGATCATGACACCGCGCTTCTGGGCGATCTCGCCCACAAGGATATCCCAATTGAAGGTGACCCCCAGCTTTTCCTTCAGGTACTGGTACACCTTGTTGTTGGGGCTCGGCTGCTGCCGGGCCTGCTGGGTGAACACGGAAATCGTAATCGGACCCTTCTCTCCCGCTTGAGAGGCGGGCTTGTCCTTGGTGCCTCCGCCGAAGGCAACCGCGATTCCGCAGAGAAGAAGAGCCGTCGTAGCCATCAGTTTTCTTTGCATTCATTCCTCCTTAATGTGACGACGCGGTACGGGTGCGTGAGGTTGAGGTGGATACCGCCGCGACAAAATCATATTAATATCGTTATTTTTCGTTTTATATCAGGTTTTTCCCCTATAGAAGAGCGAGGAACTTCCGCTTGTGTCAGCCCGCCTCCGAGGCTATACTGCTTCTCATGATGCAGGAAGAACGAATTCTCGTCGTCGATCCCCTCGCGGACATTGAAAAACTCAAGGCCATCGCCTCGGAGCCCCGGGTTCAGATTATTTCGCTGTTGAGAAAGAAAGTGATGAATATCAACGAGATAGCGGAAAGCCTAGAGCTGCCCCAATCGACCATCGCATCCCATATCGCCATCCTAGAAAAGGCGGGCCTCCTGAAGAGCGAAACCGTAAAGGCGAAAAAGGGCAACCAAAAACTCTGCAGGCCCACCTTTGAGGAAATGGTGGTCCAGTTTCCCCAGGAAAAAACCGAAACGGATTTTCTCGAGGTAGAAATGCCCATCGGCCTCTTTACGGACTATCAGGCCACGGTGCCCTGCGGGCTTTGCTCAACCGAGGGAATCGTGGGTTTCTTGGACTCCCCGGAATCCTTCCTTAACCCCAACCGCATGAAGGCTGCCCTCCTTTGGTTCGGCTCGGGATACGTGGAATACAAGTTCCCGAACAACGCGCTTTACGAGAAAAGACCCATCCGTAGAATCGAGTTAAGCGCCGAGCTCTCCTCGGAGACGCCGGGAACCAACAGCTCCTGGCTTTCGGACATAACCCTGTGGATTAACGGCGTAGAGACCGGAACCTGGGTTTCCCCGGGGGATTACGGCGACCGCCGGGGCAAGTACACCCCGGAATGGTGGAAGCTTGAAGGGTCCCAATACGGGCACCTCAAGCACTGGGGCATCGGCGGGGAAGGAACCTACGTTGACGGGGTCCGGGTCTCGGACGTCACCGTGGACGAGCTCGCCCTCCCGGAGCACCACTCCATCCGGGTTCGGCTCGGGGTAAAGAACGAGGCGGAACACCGGGGAGGGATGAACCTCTTCGGAAGGGGTTTCGGGAATTATCCCCAGGACATCGTGCTCCGGCTCTATTTCTAGCTCATTCCAGGGCGAAGGAGGCGAGACTCGCCCTGCCCTCGCCCTCAAACCGGAGATACAGCGGATGCACCCCGTCGGGAACCGAGAAATCGCCCCGGTAGTCGGTCCAAAGGTTGGTGAAATCCACGGGGATACGGGCCGCCTCAGGCCCGCCGGGAGCTACGGAGGCTATGAAATGGCCCCGGCAATAACCCCGTACCCGGACCGTCAGGGCCTTCGTTCCCGAAAAATCAAAGTACTTGAATCCCGCCTCGGCGCCGTCCATCATGTTCGCCGCGTAGCCCTCTTCCCGGTCCCCGTGCCTTCCCTCCTGGGTGATGAGGGGAAAACGGTTGTCGCACCAGGCGGTCTGGGCCGTGTAGAGGGAGGGAACGCCGCAGGTTAGGGTACACGCGAGATAGGCCGGATAGAGACCCTTTCCTGGGAGGGGGGCGCAGCGGAGCCCCTGGGAGGTCATCTCCGCCTGGAGGAAGGTTCCCTCGGACCCAGGCAGGATCGGTTCGGCGCAGGCCTGGCGGCAGAAGGTGGTGCCGTGGGTATGCCGATGGTAGAAAACGTACCACTGGCCGCGTATCTCCGCGAGGCTGCCGTGGTTGTTGCCTCCGTAGTAGGAATCGGCGTTGCTCACCAGCACCCCCCGATAGCGGAACCCCCCGTCGGGCCGGTCGCTGGTGGCGTAGCAGAGCTCGTGCATCGTCACGGAAGAGTAGATAAAGTAGTAAAGACCCCGGTACTTTCGGATACTGGCGGCCTCGAAGTATTCGTGTCCCCGGTATCCGGTACCGGGCCCCCCTTCCAGGGAACCGCCGCGGGCGTATGGCTCGCTGGGCAGAAGGTTTTCCGGCCCCTTGATCAGGGTTACCATATCGCTGCCGATAATGCTCACCATGGGGCCGGTACGGGATGCGTCTCCGACGGGGCAAAAGCCCGTGTAGAGGTAGGTCACGGAGCCTTCGGTAAGTACCCCGGGATCGAATTGGGGCTCGTCGCCCTCCGCCGCCCCGAGAAGTCCTCCGTCCCGGTGCCTCACGTAGCCGTAGAAGGAGAAGGGCCCCTCCGGCCGGGCCGCGACGGCTACGGATACCACCGCTACCTTGTCCAGAACGTAATAAAGGTAATAACGCCCGTCGCATCCCCGGGTAACGTCTGGGGCGTAGAGACACATTTTCCCGTCCGGATTCATGGGGTCATCGGTCTTTTTATAGATTATCCCCTCGCAGGTCCAAAGGGTAAGGTCTTCTACCGGCGCGGACCAGCACACGTAATCTTCCAGGCAAAACGCGTGACCGTTAAAACGGTCATGGGATCCGTACACGTACACTCGATCGCCGAAAACATGGGGCTCCCCGTCGGGAACGTATTCCCACGAGGGCATGTAGGGGTTTCCTAGGGTTCTGAAGGTTTCCATGAGGGTATTATACACGACTTTTTTCGTTTCATAACGTTTTTTTTCGTTTTTTATCTTGAGAAAGTTCAAAAAGGGGGCTAGTATCCTTTTAACAGACCAACGCGAGAAAGGGAGTACGCCCATGGACCATGCGCTTATCGTTTATGCCAATCAGCCGGGAGCGACCATTGAACCGGATATATACGGACATTTTTCTGAGCACCTCGGGCGCTGTATTTACGGCGGCTTGTGGGTCGGGGAGGATTCCTCCATTCCGAATATCCGGGGATACCGCGCCGACGTGGTGGAAGCCCTAAAGAAAATCCGCATTCCCAATCTCCGCTGGCCGGGGGGATGCTTCGCCGACGAGTACCACTGGAAGGACGGAATCGGCCCCCGTTCCGATCGGAAGCGCATGGTTAACACCCACTGGGGCGGCGTGGTGGAGGACAACTCCTTCGGCACCCACGAGTTCATGGACCTGTGCGAGCTCTTGGGATGCAAGGCCTACGTCAACGGTAACCTGGGCAGCGGTACCGTGCAGGAGATGCAGGAATGGGTCGAGTACATGACCTTCGACGGTGATTCTCCCATGTCCCGCCTCAGGGCGGCCAACGGCCGGGAGAAGCCCTGGAGCCTCCCCTACTTCGGGGTGGGCAACGAGAACTGGGGATGCGGGGGAAACATGACCGCCGCCCACTACGCGGACCGATACCGGAACTACCAGACCTACGTTCGGGGATTCGGAAAGAACAAGCCCGTGAAGATCGCCTGCGGCCCCAGCGTCGCGGACTACGAATGGACGGAAACCCTGATGCGGGAAGCCGGGAAATTCATGGACGGCCTGAGCCTCCACCACTATTCCCTCCAGGGGAGCTGGGACGAGAAGGGACCGGCCGCCGGATTCGACGAGGCGGGATGGTTCTCCCTCCTCAAGAACGCGTGGAGAATGGAGGAGCTCATCGAGAACCACAGCCGTATCATGGACAAGTACGACCGGGAAGGCCGGGTTGCCCTTATCGTGGACGAATGGGGCACCTGGCATGCCGTGGAAAGCGGTACGAATCCGGGCTTCCTTTACCAGCAAAACACCCTCAGGGACGCCCTGGTAGCCGGCATCACCCTCAACATCTTCAACAACCACGCGACCCGGGTGAAGATGGCGAATCTCGCCCAGGTGGCGAACGTACTGCAGTCGCCGGTGCTCACCGAGGGAGACCGCATGGTGCTCACCCCGACCTGGCACGTGTTCGACCTCTACAAGGAACATCAGGGAGCGACGGCCCTGGACGTGGGCCTCGCCACGAGGGAGTACCGGACCGATCCCTCCGCGCGGGGCATACCCGAGCTCACCGCCTCGGCCTCCCGCTCCCCCGCGGGAACGGTTACCGTCACGGTCACCAACGCCAATCCCCGGGAAAGCGCCCGGCTGGAACTCTCGATCTCGGGCTGGAACCCCTCCTCGGCTCAGGGCGCGGTCCTCACGGCGAAGGAGATGAACGCCCTCAACGATTTCGACAGTCCCGAGACGGTAACGCCGGTATCCTTGAGCCTGCCCCCGCTGGAGAACGGAAGGCTTACCGTTGCCCTTCCGGCGAAGTCCGTTGCCTCCATATCCTTCCGCTGAGAGCCGCGCCGGCTCTTGCCCGGACTGCTCCCGGGAGGACGTTCCCTCCCGGGCCGATATAGAGGCAATCGCCGGCGAACTCGAGCTCTCCCTAAGCGAAAGGGATCCGCAAACCCTCGCGCCGAGGGGGGAGCGAGAGCGGCGGCTCAGCGCCTGCGGCCGCTGCGAGCATCTTCAGTTTGGGGTGCTCTGCGCCCAGTGCGGCTGCTTTGTCCAGATCCGCGCCCTCAACGCCGCCCTCCGGTGTCCCCGGCCCGAAGGGAGCCTGTGGGCATAAAGCCCTTCCTGGCCAGGGAGAGGGCCAGCGAAGCGGGAACGCTCCCGCGTTCGGCGGCTTCCGCCGCCTCGGCCAAACGGAAAGATTCCCTGAGCCAGGTTCCCGCCTCCATGTCCCGCCCCGCGTCGGCCAGGCACAGGGCCGCCTTGAGGAGGCATTCCGCCGCGGAAACCCCGCTCGAGGGGCCGCCCAGCGCGGTATAAGCCTCGGCGGCAGCAAGAAAGTCCTCGGCACCCTGTCCTCTCTTTCCGAATACCGTCTCAGGCACAGCCAGGGACACGTTTCCCCTGCACAGGCGGGATACCAAGACCTGGGCCGGGCCTTCCGCGAGATCCACCCCCCGATCCATCAGCCGGTACGCTTCTTCCACGATCGCCACCGCCGCCAGGGGCATGGCGGCCTCCGCCGTCCGCGCCTCGAGGGCGCCGCGATAGGCCAGGGCGGCGGGATTGTCAGGCTCCAGGGCGAGAAATTCGTCCAGGGCCTTCCGGGCGTCAACCAGGGCGTCCGCGTCGAAGGCCGCGGCGGCATAGGCCAGGAGCGCCGCCGGGTTCCGCTCTCCCCCGCCCCCGAGGCGGGCTTCCTCCCATCGGGAAGCGGCTTCTTCCCACCGGGAAGCGGCTTCTTCCCGCTCAATCGCGGCTTCCTCCGCCGCGCGGGCCTCAAGATCCGCAATGAGGGCGGGATCCGCCGAGGCGGGGTTATCGATCCCCGGCTCTGCCTTCAGGGGAATCTCCACGGGGACCGCCTTGGGCAGGGTCCGGGCGGCCTCGTTCCAGGAGGAAAGGAGCCGCTCCTGCACCCCGGGTTCGGGGGCAAGGATGTCAAAGACCGCGGGGGTATAGGGGGACTGCGCCCCGCCGGAGCGGTCCGCCGCGGCCCGCTTCGCGGTGCCCATGATGCCGCCCCGGGCCCAGGGAGACCAGGGTCCCACCAGGACATAATGCCAGGTTTTTCCCGAGCCGAAGAGGAAACGCAGGGACGGATCCGAGAGGGGAATGCGCGCCCGGACGGTCTTTCCGCCGTCGAGGGCGGTCACCCCCACGGGGAAGGAGGTCTTTCCGTCCGCGGAAACGACGGTCCCCGAAAGCCCGTCCAGAGCGATGCGCCAGTCCCAGGGCCGCAGGGGATCCAGGGCCACTCCCTCGGCATTGCCCCCGGGGGTGTCTGCGGAACCCCGTCCGTCCCCGTCGGAATCCACGTAAATCCTGACCGCCCGCACCTCGGGTGGGCCCGAGGCGAAGGACAGGTCGATCTGCCAGTATTCCGGGTACTCCTGCCAGCGGGCGCCCCAGACGGGCTCGTGCACCGCGTAGCGCAGGAGGTCCAGGGAACCGGGCGCGAAGGCACGGTGCGTCGGGTACGACAGGGCCCCGTAGCCGTGGTCGTCCCCCAGGGGATCGAAGACCACCGCCGCGATCCTGCCCCCGGTGAAGGAGGGATCGATCTCGGGCTTGAAGGCCGCGAGGAGCGCCCGGGCGTTCACGTCGGAATAATACATGAAGAAGATAACCCCGAAGAGGGCGACCGCCAGGATCAAAAGCCGGGGGAGGTACCATGCGGCCCCGGGGGCGAAGGGGGCCCTCACAGGATTCCCCCCGCGAGGAGGCGCGCGATGCGGGTCAGGGCGTCGGGCACGAACTTTCCCGAGAGCATCACCGAAAAGGTGAAGGCGGTAAAGGCGAATAGGTACTCCGCCTCCAGAAGGGAGCGGAGGAATCGGCCCGCGGGCCCTGCCGCGACGGGTCCAGCCGCGGGGGATACGCGCCGGGGGCCGGCCTTTCCCCGCTTCGGGGCGAGGGGCCTGATCTCGTAGCGGATGGCCCCGGAGGGACAGACCGAAACGCATTCCCCGCAGAGGGCGCAGTTCCGTTCGGGCTTGCCCAGGCCCTCGGTAATGGTTCGCTCGTCGATGGCGAAGAAGGGACAGGCCCGGGCGCACTTCATGCAGCCCACGCAGGCCGCGGGATCGATAGACACGCTGAAAAGGGAAAGGGGCGACAGGAGGGACTGAAAGGAGCCGAAGGGACAGAGGCTGCTGCACTGGGTCCGCTTGCCCGTGAGGATCGGCATGGCGACCACCAGGAAAAGGAAGAGGCCGATGAAGAGAACCGCCGCGACGAGGCTTTCGGCGTTGGTGATCTCCGCGAACTCCGTGACCAGCTTGAAGGGGCAGAACCACTCGCAGTACACCGACGAAAGGAGGGACAGGGACGCGAGGAGAACGAAAAAAAGAAAGGCGTAGTGGAGGGTTCTCACCTCCCGGTTCCGGGAAACCGTCTCCAGGAGGGGCCGCTTCCGGAGACGGGAAAAGCCTTCCTCCCATCCCCCGTAAAAGCAGGCCCAGCCGCACCAGCCCCGGCCCACGGTTACCGTGGCGATAAACCAAATAAGGACCATCCCCGTTACCGAGGCGAAATGGCCCGCCATCCGGGCGGGGAAAATCACCTTGCCCGTGAGGGCGAAGGGCGCGAGGATTACCGGAATCACGATGTGGCAGAAGGGAACCTCCCCGCTGGCTACGGTTTCCGCGGTCAGGGCCATGCTGCCCCGTTCGTCGTAGAGAATTCCCATGAAGGAAACCGCGAAGAGAACCGCGAAGGACACGAGGAATACCCTGCGCCACCGGGAATACTGCCGGGTATGCACCATCCTCCAAAAGAGGGCCAGCATGGCCGCGGCGTACGCCCAGTGGGCGGGAGAATCCGTGTGTCCCGCAAGGCCGAAAAACCAGACGATGCCGGCCATGAAAACCGTATAGAAAGCGGTTACCGCCATGACTATCTCCTCAGGAGGATCGGGATGAGCCCCGCGAAGAGGACGAAGTACGCCCCCACGAAGGCCTGGGTCAGCCGCGCCACGGAACGGGGGGGCGCGTTCTTCCGCGACAGGAAGGGCAGGCCCAGGAGGGGCACGAAAAAGGGAAGGGTCCCGGCGTAGAAAAGGGCAAAATACGCCGCTCCCGAGGCTGCCGAGGGGGCGTTGAAACTCCGGAAGGCGGCGGTCCAAAAGGCGGGACAGATATGCAGGCCCACGGCTGCCCCCGAAAGGAGGGCCGTCCAGGCGTCGTTCCTGAAGGCTTCTCCCGGGGAATCGGAACTCCCCTTTCCGGCGCAGCCGGGGCATCCCTCCCGGCCAGAGCCGGCTTTCCGGCGTTCCCGAAGGGACGCGGTCAGGAGCACCGCGCCGCAAAGCAGGTACGCCCATGCAGACAGGCGGCGGGCCGCCACGGGATCCATGTAGTCCCGGACGAGAAGCCCCAGAAGCGAAAGAGCCAGGCCGAGAGCCCCGTAGGCGACCAGCCGCCCCGCGAGGAAAAGGGAAATAAGGGCTCCGTTCCGCCCGTACCGGGGGCTTTCCCGGCCCAGGAGAAAGGGAAGGAGCGCGGGGCCGCAGTACACGGCGCACCAGGTGCCGGTGGAAAAACCGAGGGCCAGGGGCTCCAGAGTCGATGAGAGGGATATGGGCATGGGTCAGTCTCCGTAAAGCGCGAGGAGCGAGCAGGCTTCCGCGGCCTCGGGGGAACCGGGGGATTCGCGGAGGCAGGCTTCCCACGCCTCCAGGGCGCCGTCGATATCCCGGACCGAGGCCAGATACTTGCCGTTGTACAGGTCGAGGATGCCGAGAACCTGACGGGACAGGGAAGGGCGGCGTTCCTCGAGCCAGTACAGGTCCTCCTCCATGGGAGCCCACCGGTCCGCGGGAGACGCGGAGCTCACGCCGTAGCTGTTCTCCACCCTAAGGATACGGATCTCGAGGTTTCCTGGATCCTCCGCGACGGCCTCGTCGATCAGACGGGCGGATTCCTCCAGCAGGGCCAGGGCGCGGATGCCGTTTTTTTCCCGCGCCTCAAGGGAGGCCTCGACGCTGAGAAGGCTCCCCAGGTATGCCTTGGCCACGGGGCTTTTCCCGGAGAGCTTTCCCAAAAGGGCCTTTCCCTCCCGGATTCCCGAGGCCGTGGGGGCGGAAAGGGCTTCGTTGTGAAGCCTGATTCCCTCGGCAAGCTCTTCCCCGGGAGACGGGGGCGAGGCGGCCCCCAAACCCGGGGGACAGACCAGAAGCGCGATGGCCAGGAGCGCCGGGGCGCTGAGGGTTTTCGGTCGATGCACGGTGAACCTCCAAAATGCTTCGTTAATAGCCCGCGGTGCCGCTCAGGCAGAACCGGGGTTCAAGGCGGGGATTGACCCCGCCTGAAAGGCTGAAATAGGCGAACACGGGGCTGTCGAAAAGGAAGCGAAGCCCCGAGCCGAAGGCCTCGGCGTCCCGCATTCCCGTGCTGCCGCCCCGGAAGCGCTCCAGGACCGCGGCGTCGGCGAAGGCGAAGGCCTCGATGCGGCAGGAGATTCCCCCGCCGAGGGGAAGGTCCGCGACGAGGAGCCTTCCTTCCGCGGAAGCGTAGCCGAATCGCCGGGCCTGGAGCTCGTCGAATGCGTACCCCGAGCGGACAGAGCGGTCCTCCGCCCCGAAGAGGTCGAACCCGAACTCCCCGACAGAGGCTCCGGCGGCGCCCTTTGCCGCCGCCGCCAGGCGCTCGGAGAGGGGAAGCCGGACCCAGGCAGAAACCTCGGCCTTCGCCGAGTCTTCCCTGCCGGGAAACCACCACAGGCGGCCCTCGCTCCCCGCCCGGACCGGCGCGTCCCCCGGATTGCGGGAAACCAGAAAACTTTCGAAGCGGTAGCGGGGCTGGACCGAAAGGAGGGGGGATCCTTCAGTGCCGAGGGAAAAGGCGGCCCCCTCGTCCACGCCGAGAAAGAGGTCCGGCCCCGCGTACACCCCCTGGGTGAGAGAGGCCTCGAAGACCCGGGTCTGGGGGGGCAGCCCCGTGACGTCCAGGGGGAGGGGCCAAAGACCGGGGGCGTCGAAAAAGGCCCCTGCCCCCAAGACCAGGGGAAGCCCACCCGCCCGCTGGTGGAGAATCTCGGTCCCGTTGCGGTTCCACCCGGCGAACAGGCGGACCGAAAGCCGCTCCCCCCCGACGGCGGCCTTCCCCACGGTTCCGTAGGCGTTCCCGCCGCCGAAGCGCCAAAGGAAGCCCGACTTCACGGTAACCAGTACCGTCCGGGTTTCGGGAGCCCGCCGGGGAGGCAAAACCGTCACCCGGGCACCGTAGGTCAGGGCGCTGTCCAGAAGCCTCGCCTCCCCTTCCCGGCAGCGGCGCTCCAGGTCGTCCGGGCGGTAGCGCCTGCCGGGTTTCAGGTCAATAAAGGAAAGAACCGTCCCCGGGGTCAGGGCGGGCGCTTTTTGTCCCTCCGGGCGCGCGCCGCCGATGCCGGCGGAAGCGGTCTCCATGGGCTGCAGTGCCGAGGTAGTCCACTCGTACAGGGTGTCGTCCACGGAGACCCGTATCCGGGCGAGGAGAACCTCCGCTGAGCCGGAAGTTTCGGCATGCCGCGGATCCGGGGGCGACGCCTTCCCCGAGCCCCCGAATCCGGTAAGTAGGGCCGCGGCGAGGAGAAGCTTGTGTGGGAACCGCATGATGGGCTAGGGCTCCGAGCGGACCGCGGGAAGGCTTTGAACCATCCGGGCGTACGCGGTTTCCGAGAGGGGCCACGTCAGGAGCCCGAAGGTGGGCATCCAGGCCCAAATCACGCTGAGAAAGAGGTCCGTCCCCAGGAA
>QKDA01000134.1 GCA_003246765.1 Spirochaetales bacterium
CCTGTACCGCGTGGGAGAGATTCAGCGAGGGACAATCGGGATTTGTGGGAATATTCACCGCCAGGGAACAGCGGACGAGCTCCTCGTCGGTTAGTCCCGTTCTTTCATTGCCGAAAACGACGCCTACCCGGCCGCTGCTCCCCTTTTCGGCTGCCCGCCGGGCGAATTGCTCCGGGGTCATGCCCCAGGATTTTCGCTTTTGACCCATCCGCCGGGTAGTTCCCGCGGACACTGCGCAGTCCGATAGGGCCTGGGCGAGGCCATCCGGGGTGGGGGGGAAGAACTGGGCCCCTTCCCACACGTCAAAGGCATGGACCGAGAGGATACGTACCCCCTCTTCGTCGTACTCTTCCCGGCGTCCTACTATTCGAAGGTCGTAGCAGCCCATGGTCTTCATGGCCCTGCAGGCGGAGCCGATGTTTCGGGAGTCTTCGGGACGGCAAAGAATGATTGTGCAGGGATTTTTCGTCACGGAGAACAATTTCCCCCAAAGTCACTTGTTGTGTCAACCTTGTTGCGATATGATAGAAGCATGGTTGGAGAATTTGGAGGAAAAAGGGCTCTTATTGTCGGCGGTTTGTCAGGCATGGGCGCTTCCCTGGCTCGGTCGCTGGCTGCCGAAGGCGCCGAAGTAACGGTCTTGGGGCGGCGAAGCCCCGAAACTCCTCCCTTTCCCCCGGAGGTCAGCCTGCGGGAGCTTGACTTTATGCTCCAGGAAAATCGGGACAAAGTTCTCGAGCTGGCCCGGAAGGCAGATATTCTCTGTTACCTGTGGGGCCCCTTCCTCCAAAAGCCCCTGGATGAAACGGGGGCCCAGGAATGGGACTTTATGGCGTTTGCGAACCTTGCCTTTCCCGGATCCCTGGTTTCTGCGGCTCTGCCGTCCATGCGGGCCGCCGGTTGGGGACGAATCCTTCTTTTCGGGGGAACCCGAACCGATGAGGTGCGGGGCTTTTTTACGAACCCGGCCTACGGGGCCGTAAAAACGGGGCTTTCAAGCCTTGCAAAATCCGTTGCCCTTTCGTATGCTCGTGAGGGTATCACGTGCAACGTACTGTGCCCCGGCTTCGTCGAGTCGGGACGCCATGATGCCCAAACCGCGGCGGCCTTGGCGGAAAAAATGCCCGATGGGCTCTTAATTCGGGAAGAGGAGGTCGCGGAAGCGGCCGTTTTCCTGCTTCGAGGGGCTCTTTTTAACGGAATCTCGCTGAGAATCGATAAGGGATGGGAGCCAAAGTTCATTTGACAATTGCTTTCATTATGTTTATAGTAATCATATTAGAGAAAAGGCCGATAATCTGGACGGTAGGAGTGCTATGAATAACAACAGTATAATCCCCGGATTCGACGAAGAAAAAGATGACAGTCTGAAAATCCGGCTGGAGAAGGTTAACGACGTTGATGGCTGCATAGTGTTATTCTTGAACGGGTACATCGACACCTACAATTCCAGTTTTTTCCAGAAGCGGGTTTCAAAGGTCGTTGAAAACGGATATACCCGTCTCATTTTTAACTGCGGCGCACTCAATTACGTCTCCTCTACCGGTATCGGTTCCTTCACGGCCTTTCTCAAGACGGTCAAGCCCAAGGGCGGCGACGTTGTACTGCTCGAGATTCAACCGAAGGTTTACGAGGTTTTCCAGCTCCTTGGTTTTTCCCAGTTCTTTAACATCAAGGACTCACTCGCTGATTCCATTGACTTCTTTAAGTCCAGCGGCGTAGAGGTTAAGTCGGAGGTATTTCCGAAGATCTTTGCGTGTCCCATTTGCTCGAAAAAGCTCAAGGCAACGAAGGCCGGCCGCTTTCGCTGTTCCGAATGTAAAACCATTCTGGCAATCGACAATAACGGCCAGGTATTCCTGGGTTGAACCCCAGGGGCTTTCGATGAAGACCGGATATATCCGGTCTTTTTTTTTCCTTTTTTCATTGACATTCAGCTGAAATGGTGCTTGGATCACGCTGCTTGTAGTGCTTGTGGATAATTTGTTGATAATAACAGGATAAAATAACCCAAATCAGTGCGGATGCGGCTTGTTCTGCTTTGATAAAAGACATATTAAAACGAACCTATTCCTAATTAATCATATAAGTCTTTTCAATGTAAGGAAATAAACGTTTTGTGTTTTCTCTTTCTGGTTTTTCAGGGGTGTTGTATGAAATTCTTGTAAGATAAAGAAATGCAGAATACTGCAGAAAAAATAGCCGTATAACTTGTGGATAACTTGTTCAATCTCTCGGGGAATTCTTTGTACGGCAAAGAAAAGTCCTTGTAAAGGGCAGGGCCTCATGGTACTCTAAATTTATATGAAGAATGCCCTCCTGCTGCCGGTGGTATTTTGCATGTACTTTATCCTCTGGACGCTGGCCCTCAGTTTCCTGACGACCCTCGCGTCGGCGGAGGTTCTCTCGTCCCTGCTTGCGGGAAGCTATAGGCCCTTCATTCAAACCCTCTATTTTTCCGTTCTCCGCAGTACACCCTTCACGGTTTTGTTTTCCCTTGCGTCGATCCATTTCTACCTAATAAGGCACCGAACCCGATTGTACCTGGCCCTGCCCATCCTGGCCATGCTTTCCGCTCTCTCGGTTTTAGTCCTTGTGCCCTTGTCTTGGCGGCTTCATTCCTCCGCCTCGGAACGGGAAGTATCCGTGAAAAACGCCATCGCTGGAGAGCTGCAGCGGCTTCAAGAGAGCGGGTATATCCGCCGGGACAGCGACGGGGTACAAACCCTCTGGTATTTTCGAAGCCCCGACGGGATGCAGGCATACCCGGTGGTGACCGTGGACCCGGGAAACCGCTGGCCGCTCCTGGGAATGACGGTCTATCCCCGGGGTCTGTACGACATTGACACCAATGCGCTTTGGGCCGGAAATTCCCGTATCGCCGACAATGCGGGCGGCGCCGATCCTTATATCGCGTCTTTGGCCGATTCAATGGGCCTGCTTAATGCCTTTAATAGGGCCGTGGAGCCCCTGCTGAGCGGCTTGCGTTCGGCGGCCGCCCGGGGGGCTTCTTTTTATTACCTAGAGGCAGCGGGATTGTACGCCGCCCTCCTCTCCCTTGTTTTCCTCACGCGGAGCACCGGGTGGAAACTTCTTAACTTACTGCTCATCCTCGGGGCCTTTGCCCTTTTATTCCTGCTGTATCCCCTGGTCTCGGGGGGGGAGTACTGGAATTTCCTGGCCTCCCTGAAGCCGATTCGCGGCAGGGAATACATTATCGTGCCCGCGACGTACGGGGCCTTCGCGATTATATTGTCCCTCACGGCGGGCCTTCCTCAGGCGGCCCGGGCGCGGCGGTCGAAAGCCGCGGGAGCTTTGGCATGAAAGCCCTGATGAGAGCCCTTCCCGTGCTTATCGGGTTTCTGCTCCTGGGCCTGTTCATTGCCGTTATATGGTCATTGACGCGTACGGTTCCCTCCGTCCTGCTCCCTCCCTTTACGCTCGGATGGAAAATCAGCCGCGGGCTTCAGCTTTATATCCGCTATTTTCCCGCGCTTTTTACGTCTGCCGTGCTGACGGGATACGCCATAGCCTTCGCTCCCCGGAAGGGCGAGGCCGAGAGCGCGTCGGAGCGTTGGTCGGCAGCCCAATTTGAGCACCTACGGGGCGCCTTCGTTCTTTGTACAGTCATGTTGGCTCTCTACGTTCCCCTGACGGAGGGGATAAAACCTGCCTTGGCCCGTTTTCAAAACGTAAAGCTCACGCTTAGCGAGGATTACCTCGAATACCTCCGTCTTGCGGAGGCGGATATCTCCGTTGACAAATACCGTTCTGCCCGGGCCCGCGTGGAGGCTGCCGCCCTCATCTGGAAAGGCGAGGAGGTCCTGCGCCTGCGCGAGATCGTGCGGCAGGGTCTCGCGGAGGGGTTCGACTCCCCGGACAAGGATTCGTCCTTCGATGCGGATCGCCTTGAGGGGGCCGTATTTGACCCCGAGGGACTTACGGTTTCCTCCTCCCTTTCCCGGTCCCGGGAAGAATCCGACTCCGGCGACTTGTATACCGCCCATTACTACGCCATGCTCGCCTGGCAGCTCGCGGCGGGGACGGACCCGCTCAAGCAGGATGCACTGCGGTTCGCCAGCGAACTTTGGAACCGCATCGAAGCGGGAGACCCTCAGGGAGCGAACGCGGGCGAGCGTGCCCATTTTGACGTGAAGAGGGCCGGGTACCTGGCGATTCAAAACGGCGATTGGCTGACCGCCTACTATACCCTTCGGGGCTTAAAGGATTCCGTCGCGGCCCGGGATGACGCCCTGGCGGACGGTGACGTGGAGCGGCTTTTGGAAATTGCCGCCCGCGGGCTTTCGGCTACGCGCTTTTTCATTGACGAGACCTATAGCCTTGAGGCCTTCGAGAGCGACCGGAATGTCTTCTTCTCCCTTCGCCGCGCCGACGGGGGTCATGACGCGGTATTCATTCGCGGAATAGCCTACGCCCGGGAAAACGGCCGCGATCTTGCCTACCTGCGCGGCCTTGAGTATGCATCCTTCGATGCCGCGGGGGCGCTGCGCTATCAGTTCGTGGATTCCTACGCCAAGATGTTCCCCCGCAAAGATAGCGACGGAGCTTACCGTCCCGAGGTGCTTTTGCGCTCGGTGGATCGGCAGCAGCGGGGTTTTGAGGTCGGTCCCGAGCTTGTCGGCGGGGAATTCCCCGAGGAGGGCATGAGCGTTCTCGTCTTGGACATGCCCTACGGGGACGTGGCTTTGGTTACGGCCGCGAACCAGGGGCCTTCGGCCATGACCATTACGGAGTTGCTCGGCTTTTCGGAGTCTGCGGCCCGATACGGGTTCCGTAAGGCGGCCTTTTTTGCCGAGACGGTCATGCGCTTGGCGGATCCCTTTATCGTCCTGATCGTCTCCATTTTGATGCTTATCTTGGGCTGGCGCTACAGGATCGACGGCAATGCCTACTTTAAGGCCTGGTGGGTGCTGCCCCTCCCGGCGCTCACCCTCGCCGCGGCCGCGCTCATAGAGGCGGCTCAGTACTTTTTGGGTCTCTTCGTAGCGGTTTCCTCGGGTACGCTGGGGAACGGGGCGCTCTTTGCGGTTCTCGGGGTTCTAGCCGCGGCCTTTGCCCTTTTAAGCGTGGTATTCTTCGCCCAGCGTTCCGGGGATTAACAGACGTTCCTTCTCTCTATGCGGGCGCCGAGGGCGGTAAGCCGCTCGGCGAGGTTCTCGTATCCCCGCTCGATCTGGTACACGTTGCGGATTACGCTCTCTCCCCTGGCGCAAAGGGCGGCGATCACCATGGCCATGCCCGCCCGGACGTCCGGAGACACGAGATCCGATCCGTGAAGCACGCTGGGTCCCGACACTACCGCCCTATGGGGATCGCAGAGGGTAATGCGCGCTCCCATGCCTATGAGCTTGTCCACGAAAAACATCCTGGACTCGAACATCTTCTCGTGGATCAGGACGGTTCCCTCAACCTGGGTAGCCACGACCGTCATGATGCTCGTAAGGTCCGGCGGGAATCCCGGCCACGGGGCGTCGTCGATTTTCGGTATCATCCCCCCGAGATCCTGGTTGACCTGCAGGGTTTGCTGCGCGGGAACCGTTAGGGTGGTTCCCTCTATGTCCCATCGGATGCCGAGCTTGCCGAAGGCGAGGCGGATGGGCCTCATGTCCCGCGGCTCGATTCCCTCGATGGAAATACTGCCGTGGGTTACCGCCGCGAGACCGATGAAAGAGCCGATTTCCATGTAATCCGGCCCGATCCGATAGTCCGTGCCGCGGAGGGTTTCCACCCCGCGGATCTCCAGTATGTTCGAGCCGATGCCGGTGATTTGGGCGCCCATGGAGTTGAGCATGCGGCAAAGATCCTGCACGTGGGGCTCGCTGGCGGCATTGGTAATGACCGTCGCGCCTTCGGCGAGCACCGCCGCCATGACCGCGTTTTCCGTGGCCGTTACAGAGGCTTCGTCCAGGAAGAGGTCCTGACCCTTGAGCTTATTTGCGGTGAAGGTGAACTGCCCGTCGATCTCAACCCGGGCGCCGAGTTCCGTGAGGGCAAGGAAGTGGGTATCCAGCCTGCGGCGGCCGATTACGTCCCCTCCCGGGGGGGGCAGCACGGCCTTGCCTCCGCGGGCGAGCAAGGGCCCGGCGAAAAGGATGGAGGCCCGTATCCTCTGCGAAAGGGCGGAGGGAATGTCGTGTCTCGAAAGCTTTTCCATTCTCAGGCGGTAGGCGTTGGCCTCCACCTTCTCGACCGTGCCCCCCAGGGCCGCGAAGATCTCGAGCATGACCTGCATGTCCTCGATCTCCGGCAGGTTGCGCAGGATTACCGCCTCGGCGCTCAAGAGGGCGGCGGCGATGCAGGGCAGCGCGGCGTTTTTGTTCCCGCTGGCCCTTATAGTTCCCTTGAGGGGGAAGCCCCCCTCGATATGGTATTCGTACATCAGCTTCCCCATTCCTTTGCGAGTTCGATGAGGGTCAGGGCCATCTTCGTCATTTGCTCCAGGGATGCCCATTCCGTCCGGGAATGGTAGTTGTGTCCCCCGGTAAAGATATTGGGCGCGGGTATTCCCAGCTCCGTGAGTCGGGACCCGTCGGTTCCGCCCCGAATCGGCTTGAGGTAGGTCGAAACCCCGGAGCGGGCGGCGGCGCGCTCAAGGCGCCCGAGAATATCCGGCGCGGCGTCGATCTTTTCCTTCATGTTAAGGTACTGCATCGCGGTTTCCACCGTGACCTTGCCCCCGTTGAAGCGGGCTTCGATCGCTCTCGCCAGGGTCTTGACCGTTTCGATCCTTCGTTCCATGCCCTCCCGGGTAAAGTCCCTGAGGAAAAGGGTGGCCTTGGCGCTTTCAATGCCGCCCTCGATGCGGATGGGGGCGTAAAAGCCGTAGTACCCGTCGGTCGCCTCGGGGCTTTCCTGGGCCGGGAGCGACGACAGGAAGGCGGCCGCCATGGAGGAGGCGTTGACCATGCGTCCCCGGGCGTGTCCCGTGTGGAGAGCTATGCCCGTGAAGGTGAGCTCGGCCTTCCACGCGTTGAAGCACTCGGTCTCCAGTTCCCCTTCCTGGCCGCCGTCAACGGTGTAAAAGCTCTTTGAGCGCAAGGCGGCGAGGGGAACGCGGTCCATACCGTGTCCCGTCTCCTCGTCGGGGCTGAACATGAGCTCGATGGGTCCGTGGGGAATCTCGCGATGGGCGAGCAGGTACTCCGCCATGGTGATGATCCCCGCGACCCCGGCCTTGTCGTCGGCGCCGAGGAGGGTGGTGCCGTCGGAGGTTACGATGGTGTGCCCGACGCAGGAGGCAAGCTCGGCGTCCTTTGCCGGGTCCAGGGTAAAGCCGCCGGGCAGGGCAATGGGGGTTCCTCCCCAGGACCGGTGTATGAGGGGGTTGACGTTGTCGCCGGGGGCGTCGCCGGCGGTATCGTAATGGGCCGAAAGGCCGAAGGATTCCTTGCCCTCAAGTCCCGGGGAGGCGGGCAAGCGGGCGATGACGTAGTAGTTTTCATCCATCGAAACCTCGATACCGAGGGATTCGAGTTCCTTTACGAGGGCCTTCGCCATGGTTTTCTGGGATTCCGTGGAGGGAAACACCCCCGCGTCGGCCTTGACCATGTCGCTCTGGGAGCCGATCCGCGCGAAGCGGACAAAGCGGTCAAGGAGCGCGGTAGAGAGTTCTGCGTGATTCATATGTGCCAGAGTACGATATTTGAATGGGCCAGTCAATCTTGGACGCTTGCCGACGCCGGGGAAAAAGCGTACCTTTAGTCCAATGAACAGCCTGCCGACCTACCCCGAATTTGCCCCCCTCTCCCTTGAAATGGCACAGGAAATAGCTCCCCACCTCGTGAGCCTTCCCGACGGAATTTCCGAGTACAGTTTCGCAGGCCTTTATCTTTTCAGGCACCGTTACGGCTACCGCATCTCCCTCAAGGACGACTTCATCATTCTTTCCGGGGAACGGGACGGGAAGAGGTTCTTCATTACCCCCTGCTGCGCCACCGGGATGGAAACCATAGGGGAACTTTTTCAAACCCATGATTATTGGAAGCTCATTTCCCCGGCCTTTCTCGCGAAAAACGGAAAGGCCATGAGGGACGGGGGCTATCTCCCCGAGGACGACCGGGACAACTTCGACTACCTGTATTTACGATCGGACCTCGCCACCCTGTCGGGCAAGCGCTTTCATAAGAAGAAAAACCACGTGAATGCCTTCGAGCATGCCTATCCCGTGTTCGGGACGAAAGACCTGAATCCGTCTACCCGGGACGACGCCCTTGCGGTCCTGGAAGCCTGGGTTTCCAGGGAAGAAAGGCCCGAGGATACCGACTACGCCGCCGCCAAGGAAGCCCTGGAGCTGATAGAGCGCTTCGACATGACAGGGCAGGTTCTCTACGTTGACGGTTTTCCCGTGGCGTGGACCCTGGCGGAACTCGTGGCGGACGGGACGATGGCGGCGGTTCATTTCGAGAAGGCCCGGGTAGACTTTCGCGGCGCCTACCAGTACATTAACTACGCCTTCGCCCGTTCCCTGCCCGAGACGGTAGAGTACATCAACCGGGAGCAGGATTTGGGGGACGAGGGAATGCGGCAGGCTAAGCTGACGTACCGCCCGGTCGGGTATGTGGAGAAGTACCGGGTCGTCCGTCAGGAAAAATGATAGGTAAAAAACGGAAGGTATCATGAGCACGATCCTCTCTCTTTTGTTTCTTCTGGTCTTTCTGTCTCTTGGGTTTGCCGCGGGCCGGCTCCGTATCCTCAAGGATACGCCCCTTCTCGGCAGGGTTTTCTCCCTTTCGCTTTACGCCCTCATGCTTTCCATGGGACTCAGGCTCGGGCAGAGCAGGGAAGTGCTTTCCCGCATTCCCGAGATAGGGGCTATGGCTCTGGTCGGAGCCCTTGGTTCTTCCCTCGGCACGGTGCTTGCCCATCTCGCGGCGACGCCGATCTACCGCCGCCTGCCGCGACTTCCGGTCTCGGCCGCTTCCTCCCGGGGCGGCTCGAGGGCGAGGATGCTTCTATTAAATTTGCGTAAGCCCCTCTTCCTGCTCCTCCTCGTCGTGGCGGGGACGCTTCTGGGGGCCCTCATGCCCGTGCTTGACCCGGTACGGGACGGAACCGTCTCAACCTGGATTCTCTATCTTCTCTTGGGAGTCATCGGCGTGCAAATGGCCCACGGGACTCCCGGTCTCGCCCGCATGCTCTTGAACCCCGCGATCGTCGCGATGCCGGCGGTAACCGTGATCGGTACCCTGATCGGTTCGCTCCCCCTTCTCGCGTTTTCGGGTATCTCCCTGTCCCGCGCCTTAGCCATGGGCTCCGGTTTCGGGTGGTACAGCCTCTCGGGGGTGCTCATTGCGGACCGGGGGGAACCCCTCTTGGGGGCGGCTGCCTTCCTTGCCAACCTACTCAGGGAGAGCGTCGCCTTTCTCTCGGTTCCGGCTCTCCGGTCTACGGGACGCTACGAGGCCGGGGTCGGTATTTGCGGGGCTACGAGCATGGACGTCACCCTGCCGGTAATCGAGGATGCCTGGGGCCCCTCGTTGGTGCCGGTTTCGGTGGCCCATGGGGTAATCTTGAGTTTTCTTGTGCCCTTCCTAGTCCCATTATTCATGAGTTTTTAGTATACTTTGTCTTAAGACTCATGGGAGCGACTCTGGGAGGTAATCCATGAAACTCGTCAGTACCAGAAACGGCGATCGCGTTGTCAGCTTCGGCGAGGCGGTACTCGATTCCATTCCCCGTGACGGGGGACTCTACGTTCCCGCCCGCGAGGAAGACTTGCGCCCCTGGATCATGTACATGGATGAGGGAACCTCCTTCGCCTCCATCGCGGGAACCCTCACGGCCGCCCTCCTCAGGGAGGAATTCAGTCCCGTCGTTACCGAACGCATAGCCGCTTCCGCCTTCGCCGGCTTAAGCCCGGAGCTCAGGCAGCTGGACGATCACCTCTATTCCCTGGAGCTTTTTCACGGCCCCACGGGCTGTCACAAGGATTTTGCCCTCCTATGGTTCGCCTCCGCCCTGGAACATATTTGCGCCATCCAGGACAGAACCGCCACGGTGCTCGCCGCCACCGGGGGCATGACGGGCCGCAGCATGGCCCGCGCCTTTGCCGGAAAAAGCCGGCTGAAGACCATTCTCGTGTACCCGAAGGGCGCCGCCGTGGGAATTGACGACTCGGCACTGGGTTCCCGGGGGGGGAATATCTGGCCCGTCGAGATTGACGGTTCCCTTTCCGACGCCCAGCGCCTGGTTAGGAATATGTATAACGACCGGGAACTGGTGTCCCGCTGCGGACTCACCCTGGCGAACACCATGAATATCGGACGCCTGCTGCCCCACGTGTTTTCCTACATGTTCGCCTTTACGAGACTGAGGAAGCGGGTGGGGGGCGATATCTTTTACGCGGTTCCGTCAGGAAACTACGGGAACCTGGTAGCGGGACTCTATTCCTGGAAGTTTTCCCTTCCCGTGAACGGTTTCCTAACCGACGCGACCCCCTCCCTGTCGTGCAGCGTTGACGGCCGGTGCGAGTGCAGGGACTCCTCGATACCCCTGCTTTCTCGAGGTGCGGCGGACCCTGCAAGCCCGTCGAATCTTGAGCGGCTGGAACAGGTTTTCGCGGTTAATCCGGTCATGCTCAAGGGTTTTGTGTTTCCGGTGGAGGTGAATCCCTCCTCGGTGGGAGCCCTCACGCAGGACGCCTACCGGCGCTATGGGGTTCACCTGGATACCGGGGCTGCCCTTGCTTACGGAGCCGTGGCGGCCGCGGGAAATAGGGTGTTTTCGGACGAAGGGACCGTGGTTCTCATGACCAAAGACCACCCTGCCTTCGAGAGCGAGCGGATATACCGGGAAACAGGCTCCCGGCCCGATCTTCCTCCCGGTTTTGAGGCGATATCGGGCAAGGTGGAGGAACTGACCAGGATCGATGCTGATCAGGGATCGCTGAAGGCGATCGTTGAAGCGGTGACAAAGGAGTGATTATGGCATATAAACTGGACGGCGCGAAATTCGATACCCTCGAGGAGCTCATAGAGGCCCTTTACCCGTTGTACTCGGCGACTATGAGTCTCGAGGAGTTCAAAAAATACGCGGAGGCCAACGCCCAATCCTCCTGACCCGCGGTCAGGTGGGTTTTTTCGGGGTGGCTTTCTTTCGTTTTACTCCTGCGGCAACGGTTTTCGTTGCCGTTTTTTTCCGCGGCGCCGGGGTGCACAGGCTTATCAGCTCGCCCTTGCGGTACCTGGATTCCTCAATCAGGGCGCGGCACTCCTTTCTCAGTTTCCGCAGGGCGGTTTCGTTCAGGGCCAGGGTTGGACGTAATCCGGCCGACATGGAGTGCAGGGCGCAATCCACGCACAGTTCAGCCGCTTCCTTATTGAACCATTCGATTCCGTCCCATTCGTGGATTCCCAGGGCTTTGGCGGCATAAGCGTCCGTGAAGAGCCGGAGCATAAGGCCCTTCGCCATGTTCGCTTTCGCCGGGGCTTTCCCGTCGGAAAGATGCGATACCGCGAGCATCGAATCAAGGATCCTTATGACCGGTGCCGCCTCGATCTCTAGGGGCGCGAGTATCTCGCGGGCTTTGGGAACGAGACTCCACCGTTCCGCCAGGTCCCTCAATCCCGCCGCGCCTTCCGCGGGACATAGGTAGTCTCCCAACGCGTGCAGTACCCAGGCCAGGGCTATGCCCTCCCGGGCAGAAGCCATGTCGCGGGGCGACGACTCCGGCGGGAAAATCGCCTCGTCCAGGGAATCAAGCCGCCTTTCCAGGGCTTCTATGACAGCCTTGGATTCTTTAGCCCGGCTTGCCTCGCGGGATAGGGGTAGGGGGGCCTCCTCCCGATCCTGCGTCCTCCCGGCGGCTGCGAGCAGCGCTTCCATGCGGGCGCGGAAGTCTACGCCCAGCGCGGATTCCTCCCCTCGGGCAAAGCTGAAGAAAGCCTTGTCCGCCAGCGCCGTCAGGGCTTCATAGAGTTCCCTCAAGACGATGTTCTGGATACCCATATGGACGTCTTCTATGCCCCTGCCGCCCAGGGCGTGGTAAAGGGCCCCGTAACGGCGGTCGGCGGTGTCGTCGATCTCGCTGATGTTGATAAATACCTGGGTTTGAAAGCCGTCAAGGGATGCAAACATCCCGCGCTCGCAGAGCTCCGCGGTGGTTCTCAGGTACCAGAGTCCCGTTTTCATCTCCTGCATCAGGCAGTAGCGGTCGTCCCGGTTAACCAGGGCCAGGCCCTCCCCCAGGTTGCGGCTCGTGAGGGTCCGGCTTCCGTCGTCCTGCTTTACCGCATAGGCCGCCGACTGCTTGATCCAGCCGGTGGCCCGCTGATACACGTTGTTGTAGAATATCAGCGCCCGTTCCGTTCCCGCCCGGTTAGACCACGCGAAGACGTTCTCGTTGACCCGGTCATTCTCCCAGAAATCGTAGAGGAGGAAATTCTCCACCCCCGCGAAGAGCCAGCGCCTTTTCATGAGGGGGAATATTTCCTTGCGGTGCCGGGCCACGAGTTCCCCGTCGGGAACTTCATCGCGGTAGGCGCGCCGGTATTCCATTCCGTATTTTTCCTCAAAACCCTCGATCTGACCGTGCCCGAACATGGGAAGGCCGGGCATGGCGACCATCATCGTGCAAACCCCGAAGTATTTGTCTCCCCTGCCGAATTGGGCTACGGCGGTCTCTTCGTCGGGATTATTCATGAAGTTTACGTAGCGCTTGAGGATCTCCGGGTCGAATTCCACGGTATTCTTGATGGTAGCCCGGTACTTGTCGTTGTCTTCCCTCTTGAGCATGTTCATGAAGGCCGAATTGTAGACCCGGTGCATTCCCAGGGTCCGGACGAAGTATCCCTCCATCATCCAGAAGGCCTCCGCCAGGAGCAGGGTATCGGGGATTTCGCGGGCGCAGCGGTCTACAACCTCTCTCCAGAATTCCTCCGGGATTCGGCGCTCGAATTCGTCCCGGGAGAGGGCGAACTGGGACCGGCTGGCGATGTCGCCGCCCTTCCCCGGCTCGGGATACCAAAGCCTCTGGATATGCTTCTTCGCGAGCACCATGGCGGCATCGAAGCGGATAATGGGGAAATTCTTGGCCACGTGGAGGATCTTTTGAATCACCTCCTCCCGGGCCTGGGGATTGAGAAAATCGATTTGGGCCGTGTCGTTCCACGGCATGCCCGTGCCGTCGTTCCCGTGATATATATAGCGAACGTCCCCCGAGGCATGGTCTACCCGCTTGAAGACCACCGCGCAGTCCGATTTCGAGTAGTAGTGATTTTCCAGGTAAATTCCCACGCGGCCGTCCCGGGAGAGGTTCTCCCCGTTGAAATCGTATCCTGGGAAGGGGCATTCGCGGGTTTGCACGAAGAGGTCGGGTTTCTCGACGACCCAGCGGGAATCCATGCCCGTGTGGTTCGGAACCATGTCCGAGGCAATCCGCAGGCCTCGATGCCATGCCCGGGCCCTGAGATTCTCCAGGGCACCCCAGCCTCCGAGCTCGTTGGCGATCTCGTAGTCGTCCAAGCTGTAGGCGCTGGCGGCGGCCTCCGGATTCCCGCAGATTTGCTTGATCCGGGCGCTGGCGACGGACCGCTCCCAAAGGCCAATGAGCCACAGCCCGGTGAAGCCCGCCTGGGCTAGGGCATCGAGTTCCTCGTCCGGGATCTGGTCAAGCCGGGTTATCTCCCGTCCGTATTTAAGGGAAAGCTGGTGGAGCCATACAAGCACGGTTTTAGCCATGAGCACCACGTTGGGCATCCACTCCCGGTCGGGGCTGAAGCGTTCGTATTCCTTGGATATGTCCCCGAACTCGTAGGGGGGCATCTCGGGGGTTCCCGAACCGATTCCCCCCGCCCACCCGGCCTTTTCTTCCTCCGAAAGCACGTCCAAGCCCGCCAGGAGCCGGGTAAGCCACTCTCCGAGAAGGTCGGTCCACCGCGTACGGATGTATTCAAGCTGACCCTTTAGGTCATAGGGGGAATACTCCACCGGGGCCTTCAGCATGCCCAGCAGGTCCTTTCCCTCGGGCCCGAAGGGCGGCATTCGGGCGGACCACTCCCTGAGAACGGTCGCGAGTTTGCGGTAGTTGCCCTGTTTGCGCAGGGCCTTATCCGAGTACAGCGGAAGGAAGGGCTCGAAGGCGGGATTCTCGTTGGCCAGTACGAGGAGCGCGAGCTCTTCGAGCGCCACGACCCGGTTCTCCGTTCCCAGGGGATCTTTCCCCGCAAGCCAGGATTCCGGAGATTCCCCCCGGCGGTACACGCCCATGGGGGGGAATTCGCGTATGAAGGCCAGGAGGATTTCTTGAACCCCTGCCGCGCCGAATTCCTTCTCCAGGGTTTCCAGCGCGCCGGAGAAGAACTTCGGTTCCTTTCGGGCCCTGTACATATAGCAAACGTAGTGGAATATCTCGTCGATAAGGCCCATGGCGTTGAGCTGTCCCGCCTTGAGGAATGCTTGGGATTCCTTTGTCGACGGGAGCGTGTCGTTATAGCGCTGGACAAAGAGCCTTACGGCCTTCAAATTCGCGAAGATTACGTTGCCCGAAGACGCGAAGAGGGCATCCTCAAAGCCGCAGCGCTCCCGAACCCTTCGGGAAACGTGGAATTCCGCGGTAAAGCCCGCTTCGGCGCCGGGTTCCGGTAGACCTGCGGGAATCTTGAAGTCAAAGGTATCGTGGGTCATCAGTGATTCTCCTTGTCAGGGCTCCGCCGGGATGTAAAGACCGAGGTGACGGAGGCGATGAACTGTGTATCCGATGCGATGGTTTCGATTTCCGCGGGAAGCCGCCAGGTCCAGTTAAAGGAAGAGACGCTCCCGGGAACGTTCACCCGCTCCGCGTCGGGATCCGGTGAACGGTAGGTAGTCGCCAGGTCGAGAATGTCCTGGAAGGGAAGCACCAGGAGTTTCGACGAGGTCTTCGCCAGGGTGGAAAGGAGCCATGCGGCGGTGTCTGCGCCGTAGCTCTCCCTCCATGCCCTGATCCGTTCCGCCGAGATGCCGTCGTTTTCGGGATTCCGGTGGGCGAGGAAGTCCGCAGCCCCGTTCTCGCGTTCCCACCAGCCTCTCAGGGTGGAGGAATCATGAACCGAGGTGGTCGCCACCGAGGCCGCCGGATAGGATTCAATGTCCCGGAAGGGCTGACCCTCCCTGTCCCAGTGCCGTTCCCAGCGGATGACCTTAAGGCCGTAGATGCCAAGGTTCGCCAAAACTTCCGGCACGCTGTCGGGAATGGAGCCCAAATCTTCCGCGCAGGGCAGCATGTCTGTAGATCCCGTAAGGGTTTCCAACAGGCGTTCCGCCTGCCGTTTCCACAGAACCTGGTTTTTTTTCGCCTTTTCCGAAAAAAGGGTTTCCAGGGAGTTTCTTTCGCCCTCCGACAGGGAGCGCCAGGCGGAGGATTGGTAGTAGGTCCATACCGGGGTATAGAGGACCTTTCCCGAATCGTCCCGGCCCGTCATCTGTATCAGCCGGTCGCGCCAGGCCTCGGCCAGAACCCCTTTTACCGGCTCCGGGAGATCCGCCGCCCAAATATCCGCTTCACGCTTTATTTCGCTTTTGAAGAGCCACAGCTCTTCCTCTCCGATACGGTCCATCACCTTCCGGAGCAGGCCGTGGGTGCCGAGATAATCGTTGCCGTTGGCCGCTTCCACGACCCTGGTGGGTACGTGGGGTTCGCAGATCCAGCGCAGGCGGTCCCCGGAAAAACCCCTCTCCGACAGTTCCCTGGCGGTGATCGGCTCGTGGGGGGTTGTCCACCCGAGATACCCCGTCCTCTCGCCGTAAGGTATGGACCAAATGCGGAAAAACCCGAGAATGTGATCGATTCGGTACGCGTGGTAGTATCTGGCACTGTGCGAGAGCCTTTCCTTCCACCAGGAATAGCCCGTTTCCTCGAGGTTCGCCCAGTCATAGATGGGGAACCCCCAGTTTTGCCCCAGGGGGTTGGGTCCGTCCGGCGGGGCCCCGGCCCTAAGGTCGTCCCTAAAGAACTCAGGATTCGCCCAGGCGTCGCAGGAATCCTCGTTCATCATGATGGGAATGTCCCCTTTCACGGCAACCCCGAGTTCTCCGCACCGGTCGCAGGCCTTTTTAAACTGCTCGTCCAGGCGCATCTGTACCCACGCGAAAAAGAGGTGCTCTTCCCTTGCCGACGGGGCATCCCATTTTTTTCGGATCTCTCCGTGGGAAGGGGTTCGGAATTTCTTCCATTCCTTCCAGGAAGCGTCAAAATTCTTGTGCTTGATGTTCATGAACACCGCATATTCGACTATCCACGGATTGGCTGCGATCCAGGCCTCCAATAGGGGGTTTGCCATCCACTGTTCCTTGGACGCCTTCCATAACTTCCACAGCAGGGCAAGCTTTCCCTCCCGAATCCCCCGGTAATCAAAGCGGACAAGCCCGTCAAAACGGGCCTTGAGGGCGTCAATGTCCTTTTCGAAGCCCTTGGCTTCCGGAAGGTCCTGGAGGCGGATGTAGACGGGATGCAGCGCAAAGGCCGAAAGGGCGCTGTAGGGAGAGCTTTCGGTTCCCGTGTCATTGACCGGAAGCAGCTGGATGAGGTTAAGTTCAGCGGCGCGGCACAGGCGGGCAAAGGGCTCAAGATCGGCAAACTCGCCGACTCCGCAGCTCTGTTTCGTTCTTAAGGCGCCGACCGGAATCGCCGTTCCGGTGACGGGATGGGAAAAGTCAGGAAAACGCATAATTCCTCCCGGGAGTAGGCTCACATTATGGGGTCTCTAAAGTATAAGGTAGGCTCCGTAAAAAGGAAAGCGAGGCTTTAATTGTTTACCCCGTCACTCTTTCCTTTCGATAAACCCGCTTTGCCAATGCCATACGGGCCGAGCGAGGCTCGATGAGAAGGGCTGGGTTTTGGTGAAATCCGGAAGCCAGCTCGTGTCTTCCACGAGTTCCTGGTAAAAGCCGTCCTCAATGCCGTAACGTTCCAGCAGGACCTGCAGGCGGTCTGCCTCGGGCCGGTCGATAAGCCGGTTGGGAAAGGCGTCGATCTCCCTGCCCCGGGGACTATGCGTAACCGGGGTGTACTGGGTCATGAGGGAAAGGAGGGCCTTTCCCGCGAGGCGCTCGGCGTACCACTGCAGGACCAGTTCCGTATCCGCCAGGCGGTTGGGCAGGACTAGATGCCTCACTATCATGCCGGAGCTTATTCTTCCCGAAGGGCGCGTTTCCGTAGGGGGCTCGATCGACAGGGGGGACTGTCCCGCCATATAGCGCAGCGCCTTCTTCGCCGAGCGCGGATAATCCCGGGCGTGGAATACGCCCTCCGAGAGCTCCGGATTCAGGGTCTTCAGGTCTGGAAGCCATACGGATACCAGCCCTTCCAGCAGACCCAGGGCTTCCGGCTTTTCATAGGAAGAGGAATTCCACAGGATGGGAAGGGTGAGCCCCTGTCCTCGGGCATGCCGCAGGCCCGAGGCTATCGCCGGGATCGCGTGGCTTCCGGTGACGATATTGATATTTTCTGCCCCCTCCCTTTCGAGGGCGAGGCAGATATCGGCGAATCCCGCCTCGGTTACCGCCAAGCCCATGCCTTCCTGGGAGATTTGCCAGTTTTGGCAAAACTTGCAGCGAAGGTTGCAGCCGGTAACGAAGACGGTACCCGAGCCGCCTGAGCCGGTGACGGGCGGCTCTTCCCCAAAATGAAGGCCGGCCCAAGAAATCCTCAGGGCGGAGGTCTCCCCGCAGAGCCCTTTTTTCCCCCCGTTGCGGTTCGTTCCGCAGTCTCGGGGACAGATGCGGCATTCGTCGTATTCCCTGTACATACCTACAGTATAGTTTCGGACTTTAAAATAAAAAAGCCGGTCTTTCACCGGCTTGTCTTGGCCTTGCTGGGCCCCTCGTAGGGAGCTGTCCTTCCGGACTTCGGCCAGTCTATCTTAACCTGCCGACTGGCGGCAGGCTGGAAAGCATTATCGTCTGCCGGTTTCTCTCCGGCGCGCATCCTCAGGCGGATTGTCCATACAAGGATCCTCCTCTTTCCGTTCGTTCAGCCATGCGATCCGTGCCCGCGCGAACCCTTTCGTCTCGTCCCCGGACACCCTCGGTATCAGGTAATTCGTCTGAACTCCTTACACCCTTAATATCGACCCCGACCGGGAAATTGTCAAGGAAAAATACGTCTTTTTGGAGTTTTTTGTTAGCTTCGGCTTGCATCCTCATGAATCCCGCGTTGCCTCAGCTGTGTCCTCGGCTGACGATAATCGACATGATTTGGGTGAGGAGTTCCATGTCCATGGAAAGGGCCTCGGCGTTGATCGTATCCCGGATTTCTTCCCAGTCCGCCGCGGGAAAATCCATGGATTCGTCGAATTCCCCCGTCAGTAGACCGTGAAGGGAACCGAGCCATTCCACGGCGGCCTTCCGCCCCGATTCATCCGCAAGGGACGCGGTATAGGTTCTTTCCCAGTAATCCGCCAGGGGTTCCGCGAGTTCCGGGGTCGAGCGGGTCCATGAGCGAAAATGGGCCGAAAGCATTGAGGCTAACCGGGTCGTTTGGGCGCTGCCCTCGGATCGCCACCGCGCCAGTATTCGGTCGGCATCGGAGAAAAATTTATCTATATCCTTCATGGTGATATTGTAGCTAAAAACCTTGACTTTTCCTATGATCAAACGTAAACTGCATTTATGAACCTCAAAACCGTTTTGACCACAGATACCGTCAATCTGCATCTTAAGGGTACTACCAAAGAAGCGATCATTGACGAACTTCTCGATATCCTTGTCCAGGCAGGAAAAGTAAAGGACAAGACCGCAGCTCGGGCGTGCGTCCTCGATCGCGAACGGAAGATGTCTACCGGTATGAAGCACGGAATCGCTATTCCCCACGGTAAAACCGACTCTGTCGAGGATCTCGTGGCGTGTATGGGAATCTCGGACAATCCCGTCGATTTCGACTCTCTTGACCAGGAACCCTGCCGAATCTTCATCATGACCCTTTCCCCGATCGACAAGACCGGTCCCCATCTTCAGTTTTTGGCCGAGGTTAGCCTGCTGTTCAAGAGCGCCGAGAAGCGCCAGGAGATTCTGAAGTCCGGCGACAAGTCCGAGGTTATCAGGATTCTGACGGAATAGTATCACGCTGCGGCGCGGAACCGTCCTTAACGGGACCCGGCCGAGGAAGAAAGGACCCCTGGGGGTCCTTTTTTTTTTACAAAGCGGTGCACCCGCACCAAAGGGCAACTGAAAATGAAGATCCCTCAGCTTGTTTTCGTGGATGGAACCGACTTTTTGGACGCCGACGGCAGGACCCTCATGTTTCGGGGATGCAGCCTCGGCGGAGACTCCAAGCTTCCGGTGAATCCCGGGTCCTCCGCGGCGGAGTGTTCCTTTGTGGGCAGGCCCTTCGGCGAGGCCGAGGCGGATCTTCACTTTGCCCGGCTTGCGTCCTGGGGTTTCAATCTTGTCCGTTTCGTCATCACCTGGGAAGCGGTGGAGCATGCGGGTCCGGGAGTATACGATGAGGCGTATCTATCCTACCTGCGAAACGTCATAAAGGCCGCGGAACGGCATGGAATTCTTGTATACCTGGATCCTCACCAGGACGTATGGAGCCGGTTCTCCGGGGGATCCGGGGCCCCCGGATGGACCTTGGAGGCGGTGGGTTTCGACCTTTCCAAGCTTGCAGCCTCCGGGTCTGCCGACCCCGAGGGACCCTGGCCCCTGAACTATCACCGCTACGCCTGCGCCACCATGTTTACCCTTTTTTTCGCGGGCAACCGGCTCGCTCCTGGGCGTTATATTGAGGGCGTGAACGTTCAGGACTGGCTTCAGGACCATTTTATCGAGGCCATGCGCCATACGGCGCGGCGGCTCAAGGACTGCGCGAACCTCATCGGCTTCGGTACCTTCAACGAACCCCATAGCGGTTTCATCGCCCTTCCCAGCCTGGATTCCCGTTCCCGGATGCTCGCGGAAGCCGGGATGGTGCCCACCGCGTTCGAGGCCATGGCGGCAGCCTCCGGGTTTACCTGCCAGGTTGAGGAATTCAGGTTTTTCGGCCACCGACGCACCGGCCGTAAAGGGGTCATGAATCCCTCCGGGGTAAGCCTTTTCAGGGAAGGCTGCGTCTGCCCCTGGCGCGAGGCCGGGGTCTGGGGCTTGTCGGGCGGTGAGCCGGTTGCCCTCAAGCAGGATTATTTTGCCCGCGTGGATTTTGCCCGGGACTGTCTTCAGCCGTTCATCGCGCGCTTTATCGCTGAGCTTTCAAGGAAGCATGGGCATTACGTGTTCTTTACGGAGGGTGTTCCCCTGGGGCCCCGGGCATCCTGGTCAGCCGAATCCCTGTGTAGGGAAGACGGCACCCTGCTTCAGGTTGCCGAGGCTTTCCATTGGTATGAGGGCTTTCTCCTCATGACCAAGCGGTGGCGGCCATATCTCGCGGCGGACGGAATAAGGGGGAAGGTCGTATTGGGAAAATCCAACGTGAGGCGATCCGTGGAGCGGCAGATCGCCGAGCTCGCGGACCTTCCCCGCAGGGAGGGCATTCCGGCGCTGGTCGGCGAGTTCGGCATTCCCTTCGATCTTGACGAAAAGCGGGGCTACCGTACGGGTGACTGGTCCCGGCACGAGGAGGCCCTAGCGCTCCAGTACGAGGCCCTCGACGCGGCGCTTTTGCACGGAATGATCTGGAATTACAGCGCCACGAACACCGAGGGATCCGGCGACGGCTGGAACGGCGAGGACCTCTCGGTTTGGAACTCCGAGACCGGCGTGCGGGCTCTCAGGGGATTCAGCAGGCCCTATCCCAAGGCTACGAGCGGAAAGCCCCTGGTTTTCTCCTTTGACCGGAAAGATCGGGTATTCACCTATTCCTGGGAAGGAAAGCCGGGGCGAACCGAGATCTATGTGCCCGCCCACTGGTATCCCGAGGGATGGACCGCCGGTTTTTACCCCGGCGAGAGCGGGACCGCTACGGTTGAAGAGCGTCCGGAAGATAACCTTCTCGCGGTCGTCCTTGAAACCGAGGGCACCGCCCGTCTCTTCGTCCGCCCTATTTCTTCGCGAGACTGACCTTTCCTTGATCGTCCATGAGGTATCTCACGGCTATCTGCTGGGTAAAAAGCCGATCGAGGCCGTCGCGGTAGCTCTGGATACGGGAAACGTAGTCGAGGGTCCTCTGGGGCGTGTTGTTGTTCCGGACCTTGGTGGTTCCGGCGTTGTACATCGCCAGGGCCGCAACCTCGTTCCCCGAGAGGTCCAGGCAGTAGCTCAGGTGGGTCAGCCCGTAATGGGCGTTGAGCTCGGGGTTGAAGAATTCCTTTTCCGTGAGTTTGGGAAAGGCCTTGTTGTTGAGCTGGAAAAGACCCCGGTCAACGGAGGTCGCGTTCTTGTTGACCGCCCTCACCTGGTACCGGCTTTCCTCATGGGCAAGGGCGAATGCCAGGGAAAGGGGAATGTTGTTCTTTTCGGCATTCTCCAGGATTATTTTCGTCACCGTCTCGTTGTTCGTGATATGGGAATAAAACCACAGGACATCGGCCTTTGAGATCTCCGATCGATACAGACTGAGGCCGACGTCGGCCTTGTTGGATTTCTCCATCGCCTTTTTGTGAAAGAACTCAGGCGCGATGGAGGCGAGTTCGATGGAGGCATCGGTCCCGGAAAGGCTCCCGGCCATGGAATTGAATTGGGTATACATAGCCTTTCCAGCGAGCACGACCAGGGCGGTGATGAAAACCGAGAGCAGGATTTTTTTGGGATACAGGAAGTTAACCGTGTTATTCTGTATCATTTGCGAAATACTCCAAAGTTTTCAAAGATGATTGGTAGAATATAACGACGGAAATGGAGTTAATCAAGCATACCCTCGGTTTTAGGGTAGAAATAGACTCATTTTTTTACAATTGGGGCATAAAAAAAAGGGGCGGAAGCCCGAAGGCCTCCGCCCGAAAAACGAGCCGGGACGCTGTTTCCCGCCTGGGATTTACTCTTCCGCCGCGGGAATCGCGCCGTTTTTCGTCCCCTCGA
>QKDA01000052.1 GCA_003246765.1 Spirochaetales bacterium
CGTACTCCAGGGAGCAAAGGGAATGGGTGATCCCCTCCTTCGCGTCCGAAAGGGGATGCTGGAAGTCGTACATGGGATAGATGCACCAGGCGTCGCCGGTGCGGTAGTGGGGCTCCCGGCGGATGCGGTACATGACCGGGTCGCGCATGACCAGGTTCGGATGGGTCATGTCGATCTTGGCCCGAAGGGTTTTCGCCCCGTCAGCGAATTCCCCGGCCCGCATGCGGGCGAAGAGGTCTAGGTTTTCCTCTATCGGGCGGTCCCGCCAGGGGCTGTTCCTTCCGGGGGGGGTCACGGTAATGTTGTTCTTGTCCGGAACCGCGGTGCCGCGGTACTCCCGGATCTCCTGGTCGGAGAGGTCATCCACGTAGGCCTTGCCCTTCTTGATGAGCTTTACCGCCAGGTCGTAGAGGTACTCATAGTAATCCGAGGCGAAGTACTCCCGGTCTTCCCAGTCGTGACCGAGCCATTTCACGTCCCGCTTGATCGCCTCCACGTAGGACATGTCTTCTTTTTCCGGGTTCGTGTCGTCGAAGCGGAGGTTGCACTTCCCGCCGAAGCGCTGGGCGACGCCGAAGTCCACCGCAATGGCCTTCGCGTGGCCGATGTGGAGCCACCCGTTCGGTTCCGGGGGGAACCGGGTGCGTATCTCGCCGCACTTCCCCTTGGCGAGGTCATCCTTGACCGCCTCGCGGATAAAGTCCTCAAAACCCGTCGTTTCTTCCATAATTGCTACTCCTTCCCGTGTTCAGGGCACGGGCGAGGCCATTTTGGCCGATGGCGGGAAGGAGCGTCAAGCGGGTAGGAATAAACCGGGTTAGAGGAAGTACTCGGAGCCCTCGGCGCAGAGCTCCAACTCGAGGGAAGCGCCCTTCGCGGCGGCGTATTCGGCGCAACGGCGGGACTGGACGTCCAGATAGTCGTCGGTATGCTCCGGATCGTGATGCACAATCAACAGCCGCCTCACCCCCGCGTCGATGGCGAGGTCAATGGCGTCGGCGAAGGTGGAGTGTCCCCAGCTTCGGGTCTTTTCGTATTCTTCTTCCGTGTACTGGGCGTCGTGTACGAGCAGGTCCGCCCCCCGGCAGAACTCCACGTACGCATCCCGATCGAGACCCTCGGGATGCCTGAAGCGGATCTCGTTGTCCGTGAGGATCACCAGGGAGCGGTTCGTCTTTCCCGTGAACTTGTAGCCGAAGCCCCCGTTGGGGTGATTGAGGGGAATGGACTCGCAGCGGTGCCCCGCTGAGACGCCGGGCAGGGCGTTCACGCAGTTCCCCATGCCGCAGGAGCAGCCCGTCACGAAGGTAGCCTTCATGGCGTCCATGTCCACCGGAAAATAGGGAGGGTCCATCTGGTGACTGAGGCTCCGGAGAATGGAATGGGTGGAATCGTAGCCCCCGCAGAGGCTGATGCGGTAGCCGGGAATGAAGGCGGGCTTAAAAAAGGGAAAACCCGCCAGATGGTCCCAGTGCGAATGGGTCAGGAGCAGGGTAAGCTCCCGGCGGCTCCCGTCCTTCACCAGGGCGTTTCCGAGACGCCGGATGCCCGAACCGGCGTCCACCACGATAAGATCGTTGGAGTCGGTGACTATCTCAAAACAGGTAGATTCCCCCCCGTAGCGTACCGTATCCGGCCCGGGAGTCGCGATGGAACCCCTGCATCCCCAAACTTTTAGCTTCATGGAAATTACTCTCCCTGTACAAACTACCCCGTAATGGCAGGGGGATCAAGAAAAAAAGGACCCTCCGGGGACTCACAGTTCCTCGACGGTAGCTTCCTGCGCCCGGCTGATGCTGGCCTGCAGCTTTTCGATGTGCCGGGAATTCTCCTCCGTCACGGAACGCATCCTCTCCACCGCCCGGGACAGGCTTTCCTGCATGCCCCCCTGGCTTTCCATGCTGGCGTTGATCCTGGCGAAGGTCTCGGCTATCCCCGTGAGGGTCAGCTTTAGCTCCTCGTTCATGGCCCGTTCCTCCCGGGAAAGGCCTTCCAGGGTGTCGCTTTCGCGGAGCATGAGCTCGGCGCTCTCGCCCATGGCCCTGCTCTCCCGCTCCTGGGACAGAACCAGGCCCGTCACCGCCTTGGACCGTTCGGCGGCGTCCCGGGACTTCTCGATGATGCTGTGCAGGGCTCGCCTAACCTCGTCGTGAATCTTGATGGTCTCGGCGATGGCATGGCTCATCTCGGTTACCCCCGCGGCGCTCAACCGGGCGTTCTCCTGGGACTGACCGGCGAATTTGCGAACCTCCCCCGCGATGACCGCGAAGCCCTTCCCCGCGTTCCCGTACCGGGCGGATTCGATGGCGGCATTGATGGACAGTACGTTGGTCTGCTCGCTCAAGTCCGCGATGGAATCCAGGATTGCCTTCACCCGTTCGGAGGTTTCCTCCACCCGGGAAAGGGCCTCCCGGGAGCTCTCGACCACCCGGCGGCTTCCGTCGGCGTCCGAGGCGAGGGCGCTGATGAAGCCGTTGGACTGCTCCACCGAGGCGAGGCTGTCCCTCACCTGGGTACCCAGGGCCTGAAGCGAGGCCGTGACGGTCTTGGCTGAACGGACCTGGTTGGCGATGGCCTGGGGAACCCTCTCCGAGGAGACCGAGAGGCGCTCGGTGATACGGGCCACCTCCTCCTTCACGGAGCGGCTTTGGGCCCTGAAGGTTTCCATAAGTTCCCGATTTTCGGCGCCGTACTCATCCAGAACGCCCAGGGTCGCGTTGAGGGTCTCCCCCATGGTTTTCGAGGAGTCCACGAGTCCCGCCGAAACCTCCATGAGGTTTGCCACCACCAGGGAAAGGGTCTCATGCTGGCTTTCCATGACCTTCGCCTGGGCCCGGGTTTTCTTGAGAACCCCAGTCTGGTCCAGGGCGAGTATGAAAAAGATGGAGAGCACGAAACCGAAGTAGCCGTAGGGCACGAGCCAAACGAAGGGGATTCCCCCTGACAGGGAGGTAATAAGGTCGTGGACGCTGGCGGCCACGATAGCCGCAAACCCTGCGAAGGCCCCGACTGTATCCGGCCTCGGGCGCTTGATGACCGTGGCCACGAGAATGACCAGGGCCAGGATTAGGAGAAGGGGAAGGACGATCCCGGTGGTGAAGGACGAGAAGGGAACGAATACGCTCTGCTTATCGTGACCCAAGGCGGTCCGGATGCAGGAAACCGCCGCCAGGCCCACCACGGGAACCTGAAGGCCCAGGCGCAGAGCGCGCCGGCGGATGCGGAAACCCGAGAGTTCCCAGGCGAAGTACAGGAGGAAAAGGCTCGTGAGGGGAAGCCCCCACCGGGCGACCTTGTCCAGGATGAGCACGTCCCGGGAGTCCCGGTAAAAGCTCATGTTGCTGTAGGACATGGCAAAGGCGACGCAAATCATGACGAACCACAGGTATTTGCGGTCCCGGGAACCCATAAAGTAAAGCAGTATGAAAAAGGCCGCCAGAATGGCCGCGAAGGAAACGGCCACCTGCATGAAGCTGATGTTAAGGAGGTTCCGCCAGAACACCTCCTCGTCCAGCTCGTTCCAGTCGCCTACCTTGAGTACCGGCAGGGCGGTGGCCTCATAGACGGCGGCAACCTCCACGGCAAGCGTGGCGGTACCGGAATCGCCTTCCGGAAGGAGAAAGCGGTTGGCCCGGTACACGGTGGAGTTGTAGTAATCCTGATGGTGGCCGATTCGACCCACCAGGGTTCCGTTAAGGTAGAACTCCGCCGGATAATCGCTGGGACCCACGAGAAGGGCGGCGTTCCGGCCCTCCCGGGCGGGGGGAAGGACGATCTCCCTCACGAAGGAGATCTTTCGGATCCCCCCGGAGGCGGAATTGGGAATGGGCCCGCCCTCGAAGGGTACATAGCCCTCAAGGCTGAGGGTCTGCGGAAAGGACGGTTCCCCGGGAGAAAACTCCCGGACCAGCCACCCCCCCGGGGGGATCGCCGTCTCGGCGCACAGAAGCGAGAGGGACAGCGCGAGAGCCGACCCGAAAAGGAGTTTTTTTATCATGGGAACTCCGAAGCACAGAGGTTGTGCCTTCTACTATACACCCCTTGGCGGGGATGCTCAAAGTTTTTTTTGGCTGCCCGCCGAGGGATCGGCCGCCGGGGAATCGCCAGCGGGGGAATCGCCCGCCGGGGTCTTGCCTCCCGGGGACGGCCGGAGGCCCCGGCCCTTCTTCATCTCGTAGAGTTCCCGGTCCGCCGCTTCCATGAGCTCCCCTAGGGTAGTCCCGTCATGGGGGAACAGGGCAAGCCCATAGGAGAAGGACGTGGGGACGGGGGTTCCCTCAAAGGGAGTCGCCGAGGACGCGAGACGCCGCTTTTTGTCGTCCAGCAGGGCCGCGAGGGCGGGACGGTCCCAGCGAAGGTAGACGCCTGCGAATTCGTCGCCCCCGATGCGCCCGAGGATATCCGTTTTTCGAAGTCCCTCCGAAAGGGTCCTCGCGATCTCCTCGAGCATATGGTCCCCGGCGCGGTGCCCCAAGGAATCGTTGACGCCCTTGAGCCCGTCGGCGTCATAGAGGGCGAAGACGAACTCGTCGCCGTACCGCGCGGACCGCCCGATTTCCCGGGCGAGGAGCTCCTCGAAATAGCGTCGGGTCAAGAGCCCCGTGAGGCCGTCTACCCTGGATTCCTCTATTCGCTGGCTGTAGACGTCCCGGGCAAAAAGTCCCACCTCGATCTGGGCGGTCAGCTGCTCGACGATGTGCACGTCGTCCGCCGAGAAGGTGCGGGGCTTGTTCGAGTCGAGATTAAGGAGGCCGAACAGCCGGCCGTTGAGGAACATCGGGGCGCTGATGACCGAACGGAACTGCCAGTCGTCCGGATGAAACTGCACGAAAAGCCTATTGATGGTCTTATCCGAAATGAGCCTGGCCCGGCTGATCTGCCCCCCCGTTTCCTGGTAGATGAAGGAATCCTCCAGCTTTAGCCGAAAGCCGCGGCAGTATTCCTCGGTAAAGCCCCTGGAAGAAGCGAAGGTGAGGTATCCGTCCTCCCCCAGAACGAGCACGGAGCCGTAATTGACGTGGGGAAAGATCATGAAAACATAGTCCAGGATCGTGCCGTATATGAGATCGATTTCCTCGTTAAGGAGTATGGCCCGGTTGATGGCGAGATTCATGTCCACCAGCAGGGCGTGGCGACGCGCCCGGCGAGACCCGATGGAAATGGCCTGGGCCAGGAGAACTATCCCCGCCCACCCGACGGCCACTATCGCCGCGTAAACCTCCCTCGAATGGAGGGGCAGTCCAAAGAGAAAGGAAAGAAGGAAATCTATACTGACCGATAAGGCCACCACGGCGATACAGGCCACCCCGAGGGCAAACCTGCGGGGAAATTGGGAAAAAGCCATTCTTCCTAGAGTATAGGCCCCCGAGGGCGGAGCGCGCCAACCTCGGCAGGGTTTTTCGGAGTTATTTTTTTTAAGCCGATTTTCCGGGAATGAGGGCGGCCAGGAAAAGCCCCAGGGCGACGAAGGCCACGCCGACGGCGAGACTCCCGACGGCATTGGCCGCCGCCTCTCCGTAGTGCGCGGCCCTCAGGAGATTCACCGTTTCAAGGCCGAAGGAGGAGAAGGTCGTGAAGCCCCCGAGAAAACCCGTGATAACGAAGACCCTCGCGCCGTTTGGGGCGGAGCGGGAGACAAACAGGCCGTAGAAAAAGCCGATCGCGAGACATCCCAGGGCGTTGACCGCGAAGGTTCCCCATGGGAAGGGGGATGAAACCGACTCGTTGACGAAGCGGCCCAGGAAATACCGCGAAAGGGCGCCGAGTCCGCCCCCCAGGAACACGAGAAGGAAATCCATGCGCCCCGCCGCCCCTAGAGCCCGGCCCGGTCAAGGGCCGTTTTAAGGGCCGCGAGCCCCTCGGAATTCACCCGCCCGATCTCTTCCACCTTCCGGGTTTCAGTGGCTATGGAGGCAATGGTTTCGCGCACGAGGCCGAGGTCGCCCTCGACCCGTGCCGCCGCCCCGCCGAGGGAGGAAAGGCTCTCGCGGGCCTTGGATATCTGCGCGTCCAGGGAAGAGACCGCCTCCCGGAGTTCGTTGGTGCTCGTCACGGAATCCGACACCCCCCGGTTGATCTCGTCGGTGCCCTTGGAAAGCTCGTCCAGGCCCCCGATAATCTCCTGCATGGCCCCGGAAACGAGCTCCGCCTCCCGGGCGATGGTCTCGAAGGAAGCGACCGCCCGGTCGTTGCCCTCTGCGGCCTTGCGGATATCGCTGATGGTTTCCTTTACCGTGTCGTTGACGGCCTTTACGCTCTTGCTGGTCTGCTCCGAGAGCTTCCGTATCTCGTCGGCCACCACCGCGAAGCCCCGCCCCGCGTCGCCCGCGTGGGCCGCCTCGATGGCGGCGTTCATGGCCAGGAGGTTCGTCTGGGCCGCCACGGAGCTTATCACCTTGACGATATCCAGGATCGCCCCCGTGGAAGATTCCACCTGCCCCATGGACCGGGAGGAAGAGGCGACGATCTCCCTTCCCCCCTCGGTGCTCTTGGAAAGCTCCCGCACCGCCCCTTGGCGGTCCCGGGTAACGGCGTTTATGTTCCGGATGGAAGCGGTCATCTGCTCGATGGCCGCGGAGGTCTCGTTGACGACGCTGCTTTGGCCTTCAGCGCTCTGCCGCGCCCGGGAGGAGCTTTCGCCGATCAGGGTGATTTCATCTCCCAGTTTTAGGCTGTCCGCGGAGAGCTCCTTCATGGAGGCGTCCGCCTGCCCCACGAGCTCATTGCCCCTTGAGGCCAGGTTCGCGGTATGGGCCGCGGATTCCGAAAGCCTTGAGCCCTGGGCCAAGGCCTCGGAGGAGGCGGCCATGGCCCCCCGGAGGATGCCGAGCTGACGGTCGCTCTGTGCCCCGGAGCGTTCGCTCTGCATAAGGAAAAGCTTGGCCCTGCGGGTCATGGCGTTGAGCGCGACCGCCGCCAAAAAGGTCAGCACGATGACGATGAGGGCGTCGTCGTACTGGACCGCCTCGCCGGTTTCCTTCCCGTAGGGAACGGCCCGCAGGAAAAGGTTGAGGACTACCGCGAAGGAGGAATAGGCGGCGGTAAAGAAAACCTGCCAGGAGTAGTATTCCACCAGCACCGTAAGAGCCATGGCGAAGAGGTTCAGGAAACCGATCATGTAGAACTCGAAGAAGCTTTTGGAGCCGCCGCTAAGAAACACGATGGAGGAGAGTACCACGGAAAGCACCGTCGTCATGAGGAGGCTCGCGATCCGGGCCTTCCCGTAGAGAGCCAGCAGGGCGAAGCTCCCGAGAACGGCGAAAAGTCCCGCCAAAACGAACCGTTCCGGGCCAAGGCTTTGGATAATGAAAGCCATAAACAGCGAAACCGCCGCCAAACCCGCGGTTACCATGAAAAGGGCCCGGGCGATCTGGGCATTTTCCGGTGATTCGTTCATGTAGCTGGCATCGAGACGCCGCTCAATAATCGGGGGAAACTTCATGACCTGGATTTTAATGCATCCCAAACAAAGTTGAAAGGAAAAAAGGGGCCCTTCGCGCCTTTCGGCGATATCGGCCATTTTTTCATGACAAATCTTACCCACTAATGCTAAAATTGCACCTTGAGGACCTACTGAATGACACATACGACCGTTGCCCTGGAATGGATATCCGCGATCAACCCCCTCACGACAATCTCCCTGGTGATCTCGCTGATGGCGGTGAGCATCGGGTTTTACGCGTACGGTAAAACCCAAAAGACGCAAGGGAGCGTGCTGGTGCTCGGGCTGTGCCTTACCATCGGCATTTGGGTATTCGCCTCGGCCTTCATCTTCCGCGCGAACCCCGCGGACGAGGTCTGGTTCTGGTATTACGTGCAGTCCTTCGGCTTCATGCCCATGTGGCCCATCCTCATCCATTTTTTCACGGTTATTTCGGGTCTCAACAAGCTTCCCGGACGGGTTTTGGAATTCCGCGGCCACTCGGTTACCCTCAATTTCCCTAACCTCTCCGTGGCGGTCCAGTACCTGATCGCCCTGGCCCTGCACGTATGGATCCTCTTCGGCGCCGGGGAACCCGCGGAATACGTCTCCACCCCCTGGGGTTTGCGGGACACCCCGAACCTTTCCTCCCTGTGCGTGCAGATATTTACCTTCATGACCCTCTTTTGGTACGCCGAAGGGGCGGTGCTCCTGGTCATTTTCTGGAAGCGGGCCCACCAGCCCAACGCCAGCGTGGACATGCGCAAACAGTCGGAGATCGTGAGCCTCACGGGTATCGTCTTCGGGGGGATCACCCTAGTCCTCAACATCATTTTCCCGTCCTTCAAGGTTCCGATACCCGCCTTCGGCTCCCTGTTCATCGGCATCTGGATCATGAGCATGGCCTATGCCATCGCGAAGTACAATCTCGGCGCCAAGGACGAGCAGATCATCGGGCACAAGGCCTTCGACCTCTCGGAAGAACCCATGGTGGTTACCGACACGAACCTGAACGTGCTCTTCTACAACCGGGCCTTCACGAAGAATTTCGAGCGGGTGCAGCCCGGGGTGGACCGCAAGGTCACGGAATACTTTCTTGACGAAAACGGCGACGAACCCGACCCGGGGCTCTTCCTCAAGGAAGGGCTCATCTCGACCCTTTCGGCCCCTGCCCCCGACGGAACCCGGCGGTTTTACAACGTGAAGACCTCCCTCATCTACAACCGAAAGGAATTCGACCGCATCCTCTACATCCTCAGCGACATTACCGAGATAGCAATCCAAAAGCAGGTGCTCGAATACCTCGTGGACGAACGGACCAAGGAAATAAACCGCCAGCTGGTGATCACCGAAAAATATACCCGCCCGTCCCTGGTCAAGGTTATCCAGTCCGGGGGGGACCCGACCAATTTCGAGCCCTCCAACCGGGACATCGCGATCATGTTCGCCGACATCCGGGACTTTACCCCCATGTCCCAGCGGCTCTCCTCCGCCGAGACCGTCAGGCTCCTCAACACCTATTTCACGAGCATGAACGAGTGCATCGTTCGCGGACGGGGAGAGATCGACAAGCTCATCGGCGACGCCATCATGGCCCTCTTCGAGAACGCCGACGACGCGGTGACCGCCTCCATCGACATGATCGAGAGCCTCGGGACCTTTAACGGCGTCCAAGACATCGTCAAAAGCCCGATCCGGAGCGGAATCGGCATCAATTACGGCCCTGTGACCAGGGGAAACATCGGGTCCAAGGAAAAACTCGACTACACCGTCATCGGCGATTCGGTAAACGCCGCGAGCAGGTTCGAGGCCCTCACCAAGCGGTACCAGCTTCCCATCGTGGTCTCCGAGGAGGTGGTGGAGAAGCTTACCCGGGAATACCGGATCCGCTTTATCGACAGCGTCCTCGTAAAGGGGCGGGAAGTCCCCACCAGGCTCTATGAGGTATTCGATTACAACGGCCCGGAGCTGATCGCCGCAAAGCTCGCCATCAGGGAAAGGCTGGAAGAGGCCTTCGCCGCCTACTCCGAGGGAGACTTCGAGCGCGCCATCAGGCTCTACCTGCCCTTGAGCGAGCAGTACGGCAAAAAAGACCCCCTCCTCGACTTTTACGTGCAGCGGAGCCGGGAGCTCCTGGCCCTCCAGCAGCTCGGCAAACTCGGTCCCTGGAACGGTACCTATCAATTCCTGGAGAAATGACATGAAAGGGAATAAGCTTTCGAACCGGGCCCTGCCGGTGAGCCTCATCGCCGTCCTTGCCTTCCTCTACGTACCCGGGGACTGGGCGGTCTATATCCTCTCGAAGATGGGGGTCCCCGTGCCGGCCTGGAGCCGCATCGCCATAGCGGGGGCGAAATACCTGTCGAGCTGTCTCGCCTTCGCTGTGGTATGGACCACGGGTGAGGACCGTATCGACGACCGGGACATTCGCCTCCTGAGGATGGCGTTCGCGTTCCTGATCGCGGCGGACTTCTTCATGGTAGCCCTGTTCCCGGTTCTCTCGGCCCTCGGCAGGAATCCCCCCGAGTGGATCAACACCGCGGGGATGGTCTTCTTCATGGCGGTGCAAACCTGCCTCATCGCCCGGCACCTGCGCAATTCCCGCTCCCTTTTCGCGGGAACCCGGCGAGCGGCGGTAAAAAACGCGGCGGTGGAACTGATTATTCTCCTCGCCGCGGCGATTCCGGTGACCGCGGCGGTATCGGCGGCGGGGAAAACGGCCCTGCCGGTGCTGGCGGTATACGGAGTCTACCTCCTCCTCTCGCTCTACACCGCCTGGGGCGTTTTCCGGCGGGGTTTTTACCCCCCCCTCAACCAGTGGCTCATCGCCTTGGGGATGACCTTCTTCTTTCTCTGCGACCTTAACGTGGGGCTCTCGGGCTTAAACGACTTCGCCACCACCCTGGTCTGGCTTTTCTACACCCCTGCCCTCATGATGCTTTCCCTGAGCGGGGTAGACTTCGGCAAGAGGAAGGCCCTTCGCTCGGCCCGGACGTGACGACCGGGCTTGATGCCCGGCCGCTACCTAAAGAGAACTTCCCAGGAAAGCTTGACCACGCCGTAGGGATCGAAAAAGTCGTTGCTGAAACCCTCGGAGGTTATCTCGTCGTAGAAGTAAACCTCCGGAACGATTCGGATTCCCGCCTCGAAGTGTTTCGCCCGGATGAGGGAAACCCCCGCCCCCACTGAAAGGATACCGCCCCCGATATTGTCTCCCTCGATGGTCTCGCCCCCCGCGATCAGGGGGTTTCGGAAGGTCCAGCCCATGTAAAAGCCGCCGAAGCCGAAGTCGAGATGGGGGGAAGCCCAGGTTCGTTCCGGGAAGGGGAACCAACGCAGCTCAAAGCCCGCCCGTAAAAAGCCGACTCCCTCGTCCAGGGACTCCGCAACCCGGGTGCCGGGCAGGGGATCCGCCCCCCTAAGGCCTACGTAAAGGAGGGCTTCCCCGGGGGCCGTGGAGATTCCCAGGAGAAGGTCCCCGTCGAAAAAGCCCTCCCAGGGATCGCTCGATGTGAGGTCCTCGGCGCCCCTGAAGCCGAAGCACAGGGAGCCGTCCACGGTTTCCAGGTTGACCAGGGGTTCGGAATACTCCCCTTCCCCGGGGCTGTCCCCGGAGGGAGGATTTACCGCGATCCCCTTTCCGCTGCCCCTGCGGGGAGGAGGCGGAAGGGGGGGATCATCCCGCTCGGGATAGGGATAATCGGGAACGGCCCGGCTGCCCTCGTTATCGTCCCGGGCCTTGTCCATGGCGTCCGAGAGGCTTCCCCGATACCGGTCCGGCGAGGAGGTGCAGGATGAGAGGAGAACCAGGGCGGCCAATAAACCCGCCGCCAGCGAAACTGGCCTAAACGTAGTGAAATCTGGGTGTTTTGTACTGAACATGCACATATAACAGTGATCCTCCGGGAAGAGGTTACTCCCTTTTGCGGGGAAATCCTTGTCAAATCCGGCGGGTAAACGTATATTTTCTATATGGATATTACAGCGCTCTCTACCGGGCTTGCCCAGCAACGTGTCCAGCAGGACGCCGCAATCCAGGTACAGAAAATGGCGATGGACAGCGGAAGGAATCTTGCGGAGGGCATGATGAAGGTTCTTGAGTCCTCCCAAGTCCTTACGGATCCGTCGCTCGGAAACAAGGTAGATCTGTTCGCCTGAGCCCCTGGCCTAGGTACGGATCCGCAGCACTAACGGAAGGAATCCTCCGTGCCCCCCGGGGCGCGGAGGATTTTTTTTATCCTGCGTGACCGAAGTCACGGAATCCTATGAGGCAGGGTGTCATACTCTGGCTTTCACCCTCGGAGGATACATGGCTTTCAGGAAAACCCTCGTTTCCCGCGCGGTTTCGGCGCGGCGCTGGATTCACGGCGCTGTAGCCCTCGGCACCTACGCCCTGGTTTCGTTTTTCGGCATCAGCCTGTGGTGGGTTCTCGCCGCGGGTTCCCTTACGGGAGTGGTCTTCGGCAAGGTATTCTGCCGCTGGATCTGCCCCCTGGGCTTCGTTATGGAATCGGTTACCGGGGCAGCGGGGGCGGACTCCAAATTCCGGAACATGTACCAGTATCACAAGCTCGGCTGTCCCGTCGCCTGGGCCTCAGGGATCCTCAACCGCCATTCCCTCTTCCGCATCCGGCGAAGGGCCGAGGCCTGTACGGCCTGCGGCCTTTGCGACAAGGCATGCTACATGGCTACCCTGGACGAGGGGAAATACAGTCTGTACAAGGAGGGCCTCAACCGGCCCGGGGACGCCTTCGCCTGTTCCCGCTGCCTTGCATGCGTTTCTTCGTGCCCCGCGAAGAGCCTCTCCTTCGGCCCCGCCCTGAGCATCTCAAAGAGCGATTCCTGACCGCTTCGCCTTGCCAGGCAGGGTTTTATGGTCCATCATGGGTACTATGCTTTCCCTTCCTTGCACCCGGGGCGCGGCTATTCTGGCGGCGGCGCTCATCGCCTTTACCGCCACAGCCTGCGACGGCGCGACTAAACCCGAAGCCCGGGAGGGCTCCATCGACCTCACAAAGGTCGATTTCTCAAAATCATCCCCGGTAAGCCTCAGGGGAGAGTGGACCGCGGTCCTGCCGGACGGCAGGGAGGGAAGCCTTGCGGTTCCCGGAAATTGGAAGGGTCAGTCCGTGGGAGGGAGCGCCCTCGGGGGATTCGGAAGCCTTACCTATCGGCTTGAGGTGCGCCTTGGCGAAAACCCCGGAAACCTGAGCCTTCGCCTGGGGGAAATCGGAACCGCCAGCGTCGTATACCTCAACGGAAGGGTCGTGGCCGAAAACGGAAGGGTCGGGGAAAAGGCGGACTCAATGCCCGCCGTGGGCATCCGCTATGTCGGCATTCCCGAAGGATCGCCGCGGCCTTCTTGGCTGTCTCCGCCGCCGCCTCGGTTTTCCCCCTGGTCCTGCCGGTCCCGGCCTTCATCGCGACCCTGCACGCCTGCCAGCTCATGTGGCTCCTGGAATTCGCGGCCCTCTACTGGCTCCTGGCCTCGGCCTGGAGCCGGAGGATGAGGGAAGCCCCGGCTTTCCTGGCTAGCGTGAGTCTCATCGTCTTCGCCGCGTTAAACGACCTTCTCCTCACCAGGCTCTATATTCCCACCCTGTCCCTGGTAACCCTTGCCCAGGGCGCCTTCATCTTCCTTCAGACCCTGGTCCTGTCCCGCCGGATGGCGGACGAATACCGCAAATCGAAAAATTTGGAAGAGCTGAACGTCCATCTCAAGGAACTGGACGACGCGAAAACCCGTTTTTTTACCGCCAGCTCCCACGAGCTTCGCACCCCGGTCACCCTAATAGCCACTCCCCTGGAAGAAATCATGGCGGGCCGTTACGGAGACTGGGTTCCCAAGGACGCCCCGGTGTTCTCCCTGCTCAAGCGAAACGCCGACCGTCTCAGGCGGCTCGCGGACGAACTGCTGGACTTTCTGCGCTTCGACTCGGGGAGCGTAAAAATAGCCCCAAAGGCGGTAGACCTTTCCCGCTTCGCCTCCGGCTACGCAGCCCTCTTTTCACCGGAGGCCTCTGCCCGGGGCATACGGCTCGAGACTACCCTTCCGGACGGTATTACTGCCCTGGTAGACCCGGTTCTCCTGGAAACGGTGGCCCTCAACCTCCTTTCAAACGCCCTCAAGCACGCCGAGCGGGGCGGATGCATCCGCATAGAGACGGGCCGGGAAGCCTTCAGGGACGGCGAAGGGGTATTCCTCTCGGTCTTCAATTCAGGCCCCGCCGTTCCCCCCTCCCAGCTCCCCCGGCTGTTCGAGCGGTTCAACGCCGCCCAGGTTGCCAAAAGCGCCGATTACGCGGGAATCGGCATCGGGCTCCCCCTCTCGGCGGAGATCGTCCGGTCCCTGGGAGGGACCCTTCGGGCGGAAAACCTTCCGGATAATCCGGACGCTCCGGGAACGGGCGGGCCCCGCTTCACGGCCTCCTTCCCCGTCCACCTGGGAGCGTGCGAAGAATTCTCCCCGCCCTCCCGGGAACGCGCCAAGGAATGGATCCGCCCCTCCCAGGCGGTCCAGGAGGGACATAAGACCCGGGTTCTCGTGGTGGACGACAACCGCGACATGCTCGACTTCCTCTCGGATTCCCTCTCCAATGACTTTGCCGTCCGCTGCGAGGAATCCGCCGAAAAGGCCCTTGCGGCACTGGAAGCGGGGTACCGCCCCCACGTAATCGTCTCCGACGTCATGATGGGAGGCATGGACGGGTTCCGCTTCCGGGAGCTCGCCGCGGCCATGGAAGACTGCTCGGCGATTCCCTTCGTCTTCCTATCCGCCCTGGCTGACCGGGAAACGAAGGAATCCGCCCTCACGGGGGGAGCGGTAGATTATATTCTCAAGCCCTTCAGCGTGGCGGAGCTCGCCGCCAAGATCGCCTCCCTGGCGGCTCTCGGAAATGCCGGGAGGGAAACCCTCGAAAAGAGGGTTCTCCGGGCCCTCAGGAACGAAAATCCCGCGGAACGGGTCCCGAATTGGAGGGAACGGTCCGCGGCCTTCATGACCCGCTCGGAAGGCTAAAGGAGCCGGATTCTCCCCCGGGGAATCTTTCCCGGGGCGCCGGGGAAAAATCCCCGGTTCCCCGATGGCCGTTCCCGAATCAATACTGACCTCCGGATCGGGTCTCGCCCAAGGGCGCCGCCCCGAAAAAAAATTCGGAGGAACACCATGAAAAAGATCATTGCCGCCGCCTGCGCCCTAGTGGCCTGCGCGGTATCCCTTCAGGCCCAGGAGGCCCCAGCCCCCTCGCCGGTCGCCGTCTCGGGCGACGTCACCCTCGTCTTAAAGAAGCAGAATTCCTACCGCATCCCCTTCGACATTCCCGAATGGGGCTGGGACAACCGGGCCGGCGCCAGCGACCGCGACCTTCAGTGGTACCGGGTAAAGGCGAACCTCAACGCCTCCGCGGGCACTCCCGGCGCGAGCGAATGGTTCGGCGCGGTGACCCTCTCGGCGGACCTGAACGCCCCGGACCAGAACGAGACCGCCTATTCCCTCACCGACGAGGGCGCCGGGGTTTACAGCCTCGCCTCCTCCGCGAACAACGTGGAGATCAAGAAGGTAGAGCTCGCCAACGCCCTGGTCATGTGGCGGCCCGAACTCTTCGGGGCGAGGCCCTTCGGCGTGACCGCGGGACTCACCAGCGTGGCCCAGACAGCCAACGCCGCGTACACCAACATGTTCTCCGGGGACCCGGACAACGACTTCATCGCCTACACCATCGGGGCCCTCACGAACAAGCCCCTGGTGAGCCTGGACTTCCACGTGGCCCCGGGAACCGGAATCGGCGTTACCCTTGCCCGGGGCGCCTCGGATTTCGTTCAAAACTCGGCGGGCTTCGACGACGCAACTTCCTTCACCGGGGCGGTTTGGGCTGAGGCCGCTTGGAAGGGACTCGGCTTCAACGCGGCCTACCAGTACGCGAGGGGCAACCGCGCCCAGGGAGAGTCCGTGAGCATCGACGCCCCCAACGGCCTCATCGACGACACCTACGTTTCCGCCAAGTGGGATCCCAAGTACTGGGCCTCTTCGGTAAACGCCTCGGTATCCTACGACTGGAAATCCGGCTCCTTCGGGGCCAAGCCCTTCTTCGGCTACAACCTCGAGATGGGCCAGGAAGCGGCGGTAATAGAAAACCAGACCGCCGGCTTCGACTACGCCGACAAGGACACCTTCGTGCAGGTCTTCACCGGCGGCGCGGTCCTTTCCTACAAGGCGGGTTCCGTACCCCTGAGGCTCTCGGGGGAATACAGCGCCGTGGTCATGGACAGCTTCGACGGAATCGGGGGACTCGAGAACGGCACCATCGAGCGCCAGATCGGCATGGGCTCCACGGGGCTCTTCGACGGCCTGTGCGGAACCAGCACCGCGGTGTACACCTTCTCCGGCCTCGAGGGACAGTACCACCTGGAGTTCGCGGCGGACGTGAGCCCCAAGGTAACCCTGGCGCTCTTCCTCAACGGAACCAACGCCAAGGCAGTGGACGTGGAGGTATCGAGCAAGCAGAAGGCGGACATGGCCGGCCGTCTCGCTCCCGTACTGATGGCGAATTACGGCATGGACGCGGCCACCGCCGCCGCCGCCGCCGCCGCTCAGGTGGAAACCCTGGCGGCGAACATCGAGGACACGGACTACTTCGGCACCAAATGGACCGATACCGTGTCCTTCGGCCTGAGCGCCACCTGGAGATACTAATCTGAGGCGGCCCGCCCCTCCCCGGCTCGCGCAAGGGCTTCCGGGGAGGGGCGGGCCTTTTTTTCGCGCCCTATCGCCCTTACAAGACAAGGATTCCCATGACGCTTCTTTTTTCCCCTAACAAAATCGCCCGAGCCCTCTCCTTCGCGGCCCTCCTTTTCCTCCTGTCCGGCTGCGCCTCCAGGGAGCCGAAAAACCGCCTTTACCTCGACCGCAACTGGTTCTGGAGCCTCAGCGGCGTGGAGGGAAGCTTCAGCCCCCTGGCCGCCCCGGAGCTTGCAACCCTGGAGAACCTCATACCCGGGGGTTCGGGGGAGATTTGGCTCCGCTGCCTCTTCGAGATACCCGGGGAACTCCGGGAACGGGAACTCGCGGTCTACCTCGGCCGCGTAACCATGGCCGACCGGACCTTTCTCAACCGCGAGCCCATCGGGGGGGAGGGAATCTTCGAGAGGGACGCGTTCAGCCAATGGAACAAGGCCCGCCTCTACCCCCTGCCGCGTTCCGCCTTCGCCGAGGGGGAGCGACAGGAACTCCTCGTGAGAATCCGGGCTGACCATGAGGGTTCCATCGTTTCTTCCCCCTTCGTCGGAACCGCCGACGACGCCGGGTCAGCGGCCCTTACGGAAACCTTCTGGAACGCCACCGTCAACGAGCTTATGGCGGCGGTCAGGGTGGAGGGGAAGGACCAAAAGGGAAGGATGCTCGGGATAGAGGGCATGTCCGAGGGCTTCGGGGCCATAGCGTTTAACATGGCCGAGGGAGATGCCCTCCTTCTCTATACGGACTGCCTTACCGAATCCCGGGGGGCCGACGGAAGCGAGTGGGGACCCGACCGGCTCGCCCAGTCCTTCTCCTCCTCGGGGGACCTCGACGCGGCCTCCCGGCTCGAGAATATCCTTTCGGACTTCTCCGCCTTCACCGGCGGGGTTCCCCTCAAGGACGACCTAACGGCGGTTATCGCGGTAAGGAGGAACGCAAAACGGGGATAGGCTTCAAGCGCCCCCTGCCGGGAGAACCCCGCCCTTGCAATCTCAGGGCCGGGCATCCATACTCTAGGATACGATCCCCGCAGTACCAAAAGGAGAGCCGACCATGGCGGATAAAAAAGGAAAGATCCAGAGACTGACCCCCTCCAACCGGGCCCCCCTCGGCATGGACGCCGCGTCCATCCGCGATTCCCTGGTGAATCACGTGGAATATTCCCTCGGGAAGGACGGCTATACCTTCACGGCGCAGGACTGCTACACGAGCCTCGCCCTGGCCGCCCGGGACAGGCTCATCGAGCGGTGGATCAAGACCCAGCAGACCTACCACGACAAGGACGTGAAGCGGGTCTACTACCTTTCCCTGGAATTCCTCATCGGGCGCACCCTGGGAAACAGCCTCGTAAACCTGGACCTCTGCGGCCCGGCGGCGGAGGCGCTCACGGAACTCGGCTACACCCTGGAGGAGATCCGGGAAAAGGAATGGGACGCGGGCCTCGGCAACGGCGGCCTCGGACGCCTGGCGGCCTGCTTCATGGATTCCCTGGCGACCCTAAAAATGCCCGCCATGGGCTATGGAATCCGCTACGACTACGGTATTTTCTTCCAGAGCATCCGCAACGGCTACCAGGTGGAAAGCCCCGACAACTGGCTCCGCTACGGCAACGTCTGGGAATTCCCCCGGCAGGAATATACCTACGTGGTGAACTTCTACGGCAACGTGGAATCCTTCCAGGACGGGAGCGGCACCATGCGCAAACGCTGGGCCAACGCGGAGACCATCGTCGCCACGGGCTACGATACCCCCGTGCCGGGTTACCGCAACGGCACGGTTAACAACCTCAGGCTTTGGTCCGCCAAGGCCTCCCGCGAGTTTGACCTCAACTACTTCAACGGCGGCGATTACGTGAAGGCGGTGGCGGAAAAATCCCTTTCCGAAAACATAACCCGGGTGCTTTACCCCAACGACAACGTCTTCGAGGGCAAGGAGCTCCGCCTTAAGCAGGAATACTTTTTCGTCTCCGCCACCATCCAGGACATAATCCGGCGGTACAAGAAAGAGCACAAGACCTTCGACAAGTTTTCCGACAAGGTCGCGATCCAGCTCAACGACACCCACCCGGCCATCGCCATCGCGGAGCTCATGCGGCTCTTGGTGGACCTCGAGGGCCTCGGCTGGGACGAGGCATGGGCGGTCACGACCGCCACCTTCGGCTACACCAACCACACCATCCTCCCGGAGGCCCTGGAGCGCTGGCCCGTAAGTCTCGTGGAGCGGGTCCTGCCCCGGCACATGGAGATCATCTACGAGATAAACCGGCGCTTCCTCGAGTACGTGGCGGTCTCCTTCCCCGGGAACTCCGAAATGCTGCGGGAGCTCTCCGTAATCGAGGAGGGTTTCGAGCGGAAGGTGAGGATGGCGAACCTCGCCATCGTGGGGAGCCATTCCCTGAACGGGGTCGCCGCCCTCCATACGGAGATACTAAAGGACCGGGTCTTCGAGAAGTTCTACCGCCTGTGGCCGGAGAAGTTCAACAACAAGACCAACGGCATCACCCAGCGCCGGTGGCTCAGGCTCTGCAATCCAGAACTTTCGGGTCTGATTTCCGAGAAGATCGGCGACGGGTGGACCACGGACCTCTTCCGCCTCCGGGAACTCGAGGCCTTCGCGGACGACCCCGCCTTCCGCAAGGCCTGGCGCGAGGTAAAGCGCAAGCGGAAGGAACGCCTGGCCGCCTACGTCATGAGCCACAACGGGGTGGCGGTAGACGTCGAGTCCCTGTTCGACATACAGGTGAAGCGCCTCCACGAGTACAAGCGGCAGCTCCTCAACTGCCTCCACGTGATCACCCTCTACAACCGCATCCTCGAGAACCCGAAGGGAGACTTCGTGCCCCGCACGGTCATTTTCGCCGGCAAGGCGGCCCCGGGATACTGGATGGCCAAGCTCATCATCAAGCTTATCAACTCCGTGGCGGAACGGGTCAACGCGGACCCCGCCGTAAAGGGAAGGCTCAAGGTTCTCTTCCTCAGGAACTACGCGGTGTCCAACGCCGAGAAGATCATTCCCGCGGCGGACCTCTCGGAACAGATCTCCACCGCCGGCACCGAGGCCTCGGGCACGGGGAACATGAAGTTCGCCCTCAACGGGGCGGTAACCATCGGCACCCTGGACGGCGCGAACATCGAGATCAAGGAGGAGGTGGGGGACGAGAACATCTTCATCTTCGGCATGAACGCCGAGGAAGCCTCGGCCCTCAAAAACGGGGGCTACAACCCCATGGAATTCTACCTCGCCGACCCGGAACTCAAGCTCGTCATCGACCGCATCGCCAACGGCTTTTTCTCCCCCGGGGAACCGGAACTCTTCCGGCCCATCGTGGAGTCCCTGGTGCAAAAGGGAGATACCTACCTCCTCCTGGCGGACTACCGCTCCTACGTGGACTGCCAGGATAAGGTCGCCGAGGCCTGGCGAGACGGGGAGGGATGGACCCGCATGTCGATCATGAACACCGCCCGGATGGGCAAGTTCTCCTCGGACCGGACCATCCTCGAGTACGCCAAGGAGATTTGGGGGGTCAAGAGCGTGGACATCGGCCTTTAAGGCCACGCCTCAAGACATCCAACCCGCGGCCCTCCCGGTTCCACCAGCCGGGAGGTTTTTTTTTAGCCAGAAATCCCTTGACGTATCGTTCGTCCCTTGATATTAATAGACCTATCAATATGTTAGATAAGCTTATTAAATAGAGGTATCAACATGACGGCGGAAAATCACAGGGACACTGAGGCGCAGATACTCGCGGCCGCGGAAGAACTCTTCCTGGAGCGGGGCTTTGCCCTCACCTCCACCACCATGATCGCTAAAAAGGCGGGATGCACCCAGGCGCTCATTCACTATTACTTTCGCACCAAGGACCGGCTCGTGGAGGCGGTGCTCAAGCAAAAGGTCATGCTCTTCCTCTCGATCTTCACCAGGATCGACGGGGAGGAAAAGGACTTTGAGGGCAGGATCAGGCGAAAGATCGAGTCCCACTTCGACGTAATGATGGAAAACCCCCGGCTTCCCTTTCTACTCCTCAACGAGATCGCCTCGAACCCGGAGCGCGCCCCCCTCATCAAGAGGATGGTAGAGGAGCTCCCCCGGCCTGTGTTCGACCGTTTCGCCGCGGAGCTTCGCGCGGAAATCGCCGCGGGCCGGGTTCGCCCCATGGAGAGCATTGACCTTCTCATTACCCTTATATCCCTGAACGCGATGCTCTTTCTCGCGCAGCCCGTGCTGACCGCGGTCTTCGGCCTCGACGAGGCCGCCTTTAAGAAACTCGCCCTCCACCGGAGGGAGGAGCATGTCGCCATCATCATGAGGAGTCTCAAGCCGTGAAGGAACGCGAAAAGAGAATTCGATACCGGGTCGCCGGGGGAATCGCATTCCTCGCTCTGGCGCTTTCCCCGCCGCTTTTCGCCGCCCCGGCGGCGGTTACCCTCGAATGGTGCCAAAGGGCCGCCCGGGAGCATAGCCCGAACCTTGAAAAGATCGCCCTGAGCGGCCGCGGAGAGCGGCTCTCGGCGGACGCGGCGAATACGGCCTGGCTTCCCCGGCTCACGGTATCCGGGAAATACACCCAACAGTCGGATGTTACGAGCCTCGGCATTTCCCTCCCCGTTCCCGGGGTTTCCCTGCCCGAGCCGGAAAGGGACCAGTGGCAAATCGCGGCGGAACTCTCGCAAACCCTTTGGGACGGGGGCGCCACGGCGGCGCGGAAGGCCGCCATCCGTTCCGGGGCCGCGGTGGAAAAGGCAAGGGCCGAAACCGCCCTCCATGCCCTGCGGGACCGGGTGAACGGCCTTTATTTCTCGGTGCTCCTGGTAGACGGCCAGCTCGACCAGAACCGGATTCTCCGCGAGGAGCTCGCGGAGAACGAACGCCGGGTCAGCGCGTTGGTCGCCAACGGGGTAGCCGCCGCGGGCGACCTCGACGCCGTGCGGGTGGAGTCGCTCAACGCCGAACAGGGAAGAATCTCCCTGGTGGCCGCGAGGAAAACCCTCCTCGCGGGCCTTTCCGCGCTTACGGGGATAAGCTTCACCGGCGAGGAGGCCTTCGAGATCCCGGAGGCCGAACCTTCAACCGCGGCGACCGCCATGGAGGGAACGGCCCGCCCCGAGGCCGCGCTCTACGCAGCCCTCCGCTCGGCCAACGACTCGCAAAAGGCCCAACAGGTATCCCAGGCCCTGCCGAAGGTCGCCGCCTTCGCCCAGGGGGGCTACGGGAAGCCGGGACTCAATATGTTCGATACAGACCCCGCGGCCTTCTGGATCGTCGGGATCAGGCTTTCCTGGTCCGTGGACGGCTTTTGGTCCCTTCCCTTCACCCTCGCGAGGGTCGACGTCGACGGCGCCGCGATCGACGCGGACCGGGATTCCTTCTTTCAGTCTCTCCGGGCCGAGGTCGCGGGGGACCGGACCGAGATCGAACGGCTAACCGCCCTCGTGGCGAGCGACGAGGGCTTGGTTCTCCTGCGAGGCCGCATGAAGGAGGCCGCCAAGACCAAGTTCGACAACGGTACCATCGGCACCGTGGACTACCTGCGGGAGATCAACGCGGAGGCCCTGGCGAGACAAAGCCGGGCCCTCCACGAAATTCAGCTTATCCAGGCGCGTTTCGCGCTTTCCAACGCCCTAAACCAGTGAGGTACCCCATGAAAGCATCCATGACACAGGCGGCAAAGGCCGGCCGATTCGATAGACCCGCGACCCCTGCGGCGCGAATGATC
>QKDA01000003.1 GCA_003246765.1 Spirochaetales bacterium
GCAAAACGGGCGGCCCCCGCCGTGGAGGTGCCGGACTCAAAAACGCTTTTACAGGGCAAGCGGGAACGCATGACCGCGGGAATGAGGGGATCAATGGCAAAGGTCGCCAGGTCCCGGGAATTGACCCCGGCGACGACGGGGCCGGAACGGAGGGCCGCCTCAAGCTTCGCGAGGTCCCCGGTTTCCCGAACCTCCACGAGAGGCGTCATGCCCCGGGCCCTGATCGCCGCGGCGAGCTTAAGGAGGAGTGGGGTCTCGAGGATGCGGGCGATCAGGAGAACCGCGTCGGCGCCCGCCCGGTAGGAAACGTCTACCTCCTCCTCGTAGAGGATAAAGTCCTTCCTGAGAAGGGAGAGGTCCGGGTGGGCGCTTCCCACCGCGACAAGGTCGTCCAGGGATCCCTTGAAATGGGGCCCCTCGGTAAGGACCGACACGTTTCTCGCCCCCGCCGCGCGGTACCGCGCCGCCAGGCTCACGGGCTCAAGATCCGGCGCGATGTCGCCCTTCGAGGGGGAGGCCCGCTTGATCTCTAGAATGACCCCGCTCCCCTCGAGGAAGGGAACAAGGGCCCGCTTGCGGTGGGCAGGAACCGCGCAGCCGAAGGAGGGACCCAGCCGGGCAAAGTCCGCGCGGCGGCGTTCCACGATGGCGTCGAGGACGTCAGCCATTCGAAGCCTCCCGAATCTCGGCGATCTTTCTCTCCACGGAACCGTCTTTCAGGGCTTCCAGGGCCCGCCGGTACCCGCTTTCGAGGGTCTCCGCCTTGCCCGACACGTAGAGCGCGGCGCCGGCGTTCAGGGCCGTTGCCTCCCGGATGGAGGGATCCCCCTCGCCGGCAAGGAGAGCGGCGGCGAGCCGGGCGTTTTCCGCCGAGTCGCCCCCAAGGAGCCCCTGCAGGGTACAGCCCGAGATGCCGAAGGACTGAGGGTCAATGACGTACTCCCGCACGTTCCCCGAGCTGTCCATCTCCACCGCCTCCGTGGGGGCGCAGGGGGAGATCTCGTCCAGGCCGTCGCGGCTGGAGACCACCATGACCCGCTCGCAGCCGAGCATTACCGAGGCCCGGGCGACGGGCAGCATGAGGGATTTCTCGTACACCCCGATCATCTGGTACTTTGCCCCGGCGGGATTGGAAAGGGGCCCTACCAGGTTCATGATGGTCTTGACCCCCATAATCCTCCTGACGGGCGCCGCGAAGCGCATGGCCGAGTGGTACACCGGGGCGAAGAGAAAGACGAAGCCCGTATCCGCGACGATTTTCGCGGACTTTTCCGGGGAGTTGTCGATCTTGAAGCCCAGGGCCTCGTAGAAATCCGCCGCCCCGGACTTGCTGGACACCGCCCGGTTTCCGTGCTTGGCCACCGGCAGCCCGCAGGCCGCGGCGACGAGGGCCGCCATGGAGCTGATATTGAAGGTTCCGATTCCGTCGCCGCCGGTACCCACGATATCCGTGAGCTCCCGGGAAACGGGAATGGTTTTCTTTTTCCTGCAGAGCACCGCCGCGCAGCCCGCGATCTCCTCCGCCGAGGGCCCCTTGGCCGCCAGGGCCGTCAGGATGGCCGTGGTCTTCCGCTCGTCCAGGGAGCCTTCCGTGAGATCTTCCATAAAGAGCTCCGCGGTCTTCCGGTCCATACCCTCGCCCCGGAGCAGGCCGGCGAGGGCCTGCTGGAAGGGAAAGTTTTCCCTGCGGTAGGAAAGAAAGCCCCGCATCACCGCCTCGCCTGCCTCGCTGGCGATGGACTCGGGGTGAAACTGAACCCCCTCCAGGGGATACTCCCGGTGACGGATACCCATGATCTCACCGTCGGCGGCCCGGGCGGTCACCTCGAACTCCTTCGGGAGGGAGGCCTCTTCCACCGCGAGGCTATGGTAGCGGGTAAACACCGCCTTGGTACCCACGGAGCGGAAAAGCCCCCTGCCGTCCAGGGCTATTTCCTCCGCCACCCCGTGCCGAATGTTCCTGGCCCTGACTACTTTGGCCCCGAAGGCGTGGGCTATGGCCTGGTGGCCGAGGCATACCCCGAGAACCGGTATCTTTCCGGCGAAATAGCGGATCGCCTCCACGCTCACGCCTGCCTCCTCGGGACCGCCGGGCCCCGGGGAAACGATGAGCCGGGAGGGATTGAGGGCCTTGAGCCCCTCGAGGTCTATCTCGTCGTTCCGGATCACCCGGATTTCCTCGTCCGTGATCCGGGCGAGGAGCTGATAAACGTTATAGGTAAAGGAATCGTAGTTGTCGATCATGGCGATCATTTGGTGCCCCCTTCAAGAACGGCCCTCATGGCCGAAAGCTTCTCGTTCGTCTCTTCCCATTCCCGGTCTGCCTGGGAGGCGGCCACGATGCCCGCGCCGGCCTGGAGATGCCACCGGTCTCCCTTTTTAAGGGCGCACCGGATGGCGATGCAGAAATCCAGGTCGCCCCGGCTCTCCACGTATCCCACGGCCCCGGCGTAAAAGCCCCGGCGGACCCGCTCTAGTCCCGAGAGGATCTCCATGGCCCGGATCTTGGGCGCCCCGCTGACGGTTCCCGCCGGAAAGGCGGCGCGCAGGGCGTCGATACCCCGGGCCTTGCCGGTCTTTCCGGTCACGTCGGAAACGATGTGCATCACGTGGCTGAAGAATTCCACCTCCATGTTGCGCTCGAGGGTGACCGAGCCGGCCTCGCATACCCGGCCCAGGTCGTTCCGGGCGAGGTCCACGAGCATGAGGTGCTCCGCCCTCTCCTTCGGGTCCGCCAGGAGCTCCGCCTTCAGCGCCTCGTCCTCCTCGGGGGACTTGCCCCTCCGGCGGGTTCCGGCGATGGGCCTAATGGATGCGGTGCCGCCGCGCACCCGCACGAGGCTTTCCGGGGAGGCTCCGATGAGCTGATAAGAGCCGAAATCGAGGTAAAAGAGATAGGGCGAGGGGCTTTTCGAGCGGAGGCGGCGGTAGCCCTCAAGGGCGCTTTCCTCGGACTCGAGCACGAGCCGGCGCGACATGACCGCCTGGAGGAGGTTTCCCCTGACGATATGGTCCTTAATGGCCTCCACGCCGGCGATGAAGTTTGCCCTGCTGGACTCCTCGTCGGAGACGACCCGGGAACGGAAGGCCTCCGCCGGGGGCTCAAGGTAGGAGAAGTCGAGGTCCTGAAGCCGCTTTTTAATGTCCTGCACCGCGGCGGCCAGGTCAATTACATGCTCGGCGTAGTTCATGGCGAAAAGGTGAATCACGTCGGTAAAGTGGTCGAACACCAGGTAGACGTGGCCCACGATGAACTGCGATTCGGGGATGCCGATGGCGTCTTCCAGGTTTTCCAGGCGGACCCTGTCGCAACGGGCGGCGAATTCGTAGCCGAGATAGCCCACCCCGGAACCGGGCAGGGGAATTCCCCCATGGGGAGGGGGATTTTGGGCTGCCACGGCGGAAAGGACGTCGAGGATATCGCCCCCGTCGAGAACCAGTTCCCGCCCTTCCACCGTAAGGATCACCCCCCCCTCGTCCTGCCGGACCCTAAAGGCCTCACGCGCCAGGATTATGGAGTACCGTTCCCGGCCATGGGTAAAGGAGGCGGACTCGAGAATCGCCAGGGCCCCGAGCTTTTTCGCCAGGGAAAAGGGCGTATACCGGTCGCCGGGAATGGAGAGGGAAATCATGTCGGTTCTCTGGGCAGTCATGGGTCGCTCCTTAATCTCGATGCTGTGAACAACGATGTTACTATCCATAGTAACAATAGCACTATACCAACCCTCCGTGTTTCTGTCAATAGAAACGCACTATAATTGCATCGGAAAAAGGTGTAGTATAGGGCCATGGAACGGGTAAATTTTTCGGACCTCTCGCCGCAGAGAGTCCTCAATGCCGCGGAAGACGCGCTCGATATCGGCCTTGAATCGGTTGTGACCCCCTACAACAGCTACGTAAACCGGGTTTACGGCCTTAAGGACGAGGACGGGGGGCGCTATATCGCCAAATTTTACCGCCCCGGACGATGGAGCCGGGAGGCGATCGCGGAGGAGCACGCCCTCCTGGAGGACTGCGCCCGGTCCGATCTGCCCGTGGTCCCTCCCCTTCCCCTCAGGGGCTGCCCGGAGGAAGGCCCCCCTACCCTGGGGGACTCGGGGGGAATACCCTTCGCGGTCTATCCCTTCCGCGGGGGCCGCACCTTCGACCTATCATCGGATGAGGACTATCTGCGCGCGGGAAGGCTTATCGGAAGGATTCATGCCGTCAGCCGCCAGGGAACCTGCCCCTCCCGGTCCGTCATGGAGCCTGAGCCCCTCTACGTCGAGGGTGCCCGGCGCCTGGCCGCCTCCGGGGCGGTGCATCCCGACCTCAGGGAGGAATTCCTCGAGATAACCGGGCGCACCCTGGAAGAATGCGGCCGAAGGTTCCGGGAAGCGGGGGCCGATAAGGACCGCTTTATCCGCATCCACGGGGACTGTCACCGGGGAAACCTGTTGGAGACCGCCGACGGGAGCCTCCAGCTCATAGACTTTGACGACGCCATGACAGGCCCCGCGGTGCAGGACCTCTGGCTCCTCCTCCCGGGACGACTGGATGACTCCCGCCGGGAGATGGAACTCCTCCTGGAGGGATACACCGAATTCTCCCATTTCGACCGCTCGTGCCTTTCCCTGGTGGAGCCCCTGCGGTTCATGCGGATGCTCTACTTCCTTGACTGGCACGAGCGGCAGAGGGAGGACGACCGGTTTAGGGAACGCTATCCCGACTGGGGGAGCCGGGCCTTCTGGATCCGGGAGATCGAGGACCTGCGGGACCAGGCGAGGGCCTTCGGGGCAGGGGACTAGTTCCCCAGGCGCCGGAGATCCGCCTTGAGGGTGGCGTTCTCGGGAACCCTGCGAAGCCCCTCTTCCAGGATGGCCCGGGCTCCCGCGGCATCCCCGGAATTAAAGGCCTCGGCGGCCCGGTTGTGCACGGTCACCGCATAGTTTTGGCGGTAAGCGGAGCGGGCCTGCCGGAGGTCCGCCCGCCCCGGCAGGGCCTCAAGCCCCCGGTCCGTAACCGCCGCGGCGGCGAGCCAGTCGCCGTTTTGGGCCGCCTTCTCGGATTCCCGCAAAAAGGCGAAGGACACCACCTTGCCGTAATCCGCCTCGGAAAGGGAATCCCGATACCGGCTCACCTCGGCGAGGGTTTCCTCAAGGCCGTGGTTCCCCGCGAAATCCCCTAAATAATTGGAAGTGAGAAGGCGTCTCATGCCGGAGGCCGTTTTCGCCTCGAGATACCCTTCCCGGGAGGCGAGATAACCAAAGGCGCCAGAATAGTCGGAGGCGTCCATGAGGGCGTTCAGGGCCTTTGATACCGCCAGGGCCGAAAACTCCCGGTACCGGGGATACGGTCCCCAAAGGCTTTCCGCCTTCCCCACGAAATCCAGGGCCCTGTCTCCCTCTCCCCGGGCTTCCAGGGAGGAGGCATAGTTCAGGCACCGTTCCGCCAGGAAAACCCGGGCGGCTTCGGTTCCCTGCAGAACCCAGGCGTCCAGGGCAAGGGCCACGGCCTCGGAGAAATTCCCCTCCCGCTCGAGAAGGGTAACGCGGTTGTTGTAGACGAGGGCTATGAGCCGACGCTCCCCCACGTTTTTCCGGTTGAGGTAGTTCGTCTGGGGAACCACGGCGTAGCGCTTCCGGTTCTCGTCCCCCGAGGGAAGCTCCCTCTTCACCCCCGGCTCAAAACCGAAGGGGTTGGTGGTTTCCACGTCTACCCGCTTTCCCCCGACGGTCACGGTGCAAAAGGCATGGACCGGGGTTTCCACCGCGCTGACCTCCAGTCCCGAGCGCCGGGCGAAATAATAGTAGAGAAGGGCCGAGGAGACGCAGTTGTATTCCCCCGTTTCCAGGGCCAGGTCGAGGCGGGTCTGGAACTCCGAATACCGGGTGAGCACCCGCTTGTAGATAAAGGCTAAAACCCCGTCGCCCCGGGCGCGGTCATCCGGAAGGGTGGAAAGTCTCCCGGCAAGCTCCACCGCCAGGGCCTCGAGCCTTTCGCCAAGGGCGGACACCGTCTCGTCCCCGGCGCCGGAGGCGATAAGGGCGAGGCGGGCGAAATCGGCGGGGTCAAAGGGCTCCCCAAAGGCGGCGTACGCCTCGACGCGGGGA
>QKDA01000169.1 GCA_003246765.1 Spirochaetales bacterium
GCTACCCTCTACGGGCCCGACGGCACCACCGTGGTAGCCTCGGGAACGAAATTTTCCTATATCGCGGGTCCGGGCAATCCCTGCGGCATCCCTGTGGAACCCCCCTCCACCCCGACCGGGACCGGTACCCTCTCTTACGTAATCAACTTCTCTAATATGCCCGTTCCCCTTGCGGACGTAGATACCTCCCTCGCGCCCCTGACCGTGGACGGTACGGGAGCACTTATCCCGGGAGACCCTATAGACCTTACCTCCTACCGTACCGATTGGGAGGGTCAGATTACCATCAACGCCACCGGCCTCCCCTCGGGGAGCTACCGCCTGCAGGCATCGTTTACCTATAACGGCAGGATATTCAATGTGGGCAGGATAGACCCGGTAATCCGCATCTGCGACGGCGCAACGACCGGGGGCAACGCTGATTTCGATTACTACGGCATCGTTTTCGAGCCTGCCATGACCTTCGAGATCAATGCCGACAATCTCTCGGGAATGACCGGAAATAGGGCCTTCATTCTGGTGTGGAGCGAGTCGCAGTCCAGGAAATACTCCGCCGACGGAACTACGTTTCTTTATGACACCCCCTACGCCTCCGCTCCCATCGGCATGGGCATCGTCAGCCTCGACCCGGACAACGGCACCGGGAGCGTTACCATTCTCGACAAGACCGGGGCAGCCCTTCAGTTTACCCGCGGCGAGAGGTACTACTACCGGGTGGTCGTAGATACGGCGGGCCGGTATAACGGCTATACTACATTCGCGACCATCGCTCACCCGGAGGCTATCGTCGCCGGCTACGGGGATTATTTGGAAGAGGCTTCTTTCGTCAAGTACAACATTGGCACCAAGACGGTCGATCCTTCCTATAGCGCCCAGGCTGCTGCGGCTTACTTCGTGAGCAATACGGGGACGGGCACGGGCGCGACCTACGAGGACGCCTGTTCCTGGAGCTACCTCGGCACCCAGAACCTCAGCGATACGAAGCTCTACCTCACCACCGACATCGACGTTTCCGCGGGGCTCACGGTTCCCGATGCAAGAGCCTTTTTCGTGTATAGTATCGGAACTCCGAAGATGATCAGGCCGGGCTCCTCTATGACCGGTTCAGTCTTTACGGTTCAAAATACGGGGTCTCTTCTCCTCAACGGTATCGGTATCGACGGGACCAACGCCACCGCCATGAACTTCCCCGCAGTCAGCGTTTTGCAGGGTGGAAACCTCACGATGAATTCGGGGAGCTTTGTCCAGAACATGACCGTGAGTACTGGAAGCGGCGCCGCCCTCTCGGTCTTCGGCGGTACCGCAGAGATTTCCTACACCCGCTTCAGCGATAACACCCTTGCCGCAGGCAACGGCGGCGCCGTCGCGGTCGCCGGAGACGTTTCTGTCGGTTATCTGTACTCCTACAGCGGGGTGAGCTTCACGGGCAATGAGGCCTCCAACGGCAACGGCGGCGCCCTTTATCTTGGCAACGGCGGTTCCGCAAGCCTTTCCTTCGAACGGTATAGCCTGGACACCTGCCTGTCAATGACGGGAAACCAGGCCCTCGGGGCTTCGGGAACCGGAGGGGGCATCTATGCCGACGCCGGGTCGCATCTCTATGCCCCGAGCCTCTGGCTCTATGCGGAGCCCGACGCCGGTTACGCGAGCCTCTGCAGCGGAAACACCGCCCAGTTAGAGTCGAACGAGTATTATATAGACACTGGCGCCATATATACCGATACCTCCTACTAGCCTCCGGCCCGGCTTCCTGCCGGGCCGAGACCCCCGCGCCAAACCGGCCCCGGTTCCCCCGCGAGGAGGTTCCGGGGCCTTTTTTTTGCCTTGCCCGGCCTCCCGTTTTCGGGTATTATTCCCCTCTATGGAATTCACGCAAGAAAACATTGACGCCCTCGCCGTGAACGAGGTCGCCATCCTCAAGCGCATCGCCGAGGAGCTGAAAGTTCAGCCCGCCCAGGTCTCCGCCGTCGTCTCCCTGGTGGCGGAGGGATGCACCATCCCCTTCATCAGCCGCTACCGCAAGGAACGGCACGGGTCCCTCGACGAGGTTCAGGTCCGCGACTGCGACCACCTGTTCAAGAGCTACAGCAACCTTGAAACCCGCCGCATCGAGATCGTCAAGGGCATCTTCGCCCAGGGCAAGCTCTCGGAAACCCTCTACGGAAACGTCATGAAGGCCTCCACCCTCACGGAGCTCGAGGACCTCTGGGCACCCTTCAAAAAGAAGAAAAAGACCCGGGGCATGCTCGCCATAGAGAGGGGCCTCGAGCCCCTGGCGGACCTCATGGAAAAGGCCCCCGCCGCGGAAGTTGCCGCCAAGGCCCCGGACTACGTGAAAACCGACGAGGAAAACGCGGAACTCTCCGTGGGAAGCCCCGAGGAAGCCATCCAGGGCGCTATGGACATTATCGCCGAACGGGTGGCCCAGGACCCGGAAAACCGCGCCGACGTGCGCGCCTGGTACATGAAGTCGGGCCAGTTCGTGGTGGCCGGAATCGGCGGCGAGGCCGCCCAGAAAACCAGCGTCTACCAGATGTACTGGGACTACAAGGAACCCCTGAACCAGATCAAGCCCCACCGGGTGCTCGCCATCAACCGCGGGGAGCGGGACGGCGCCCTGGACGTGAAGATCGACGTGGACGTGGATTCCGCCGTGGAGCTCCTGGAGCGCAAGTATTCCATCCATAACGACTGGCAGAAAGAGGCCGTAGCCGACGGCCTGGTGCGCCTCCTTTCCCCCGCCGTCGTGCGGGAAATCCGCTCGGACCTCTCGGAGGGCGCCGACGACCACGGCATCGGGGTGTTCAGCGAGAACCTCAAGAACCTCCTCATGCAGCAGCCCATCAAGGGAACCCGCGTGCTCGGGGTGGACCCGGGAATCCGCACGGGAACCAAGTGCGCGGCCCTGGACGCCACGGGCAAGTACCTCGGCTCCTTCGTAATCTACCAGCACAAGCCCGTTGAGGCGGAGGCCGCGATCCTCCGCGCCATCAAGGACTACGACGTGCAGCTCGTGGCCATCGGCAACGGCACCGGCACCCGGGAGGTGCAGGAGGTAGTGGCCAAGGTCATCTCCGAGCACTGCCCCAGCGTCCTTTACACCGTAGTCGACGAGGACGGCGCCTCGGTCTATTCCGCCAGCGACATCGCCCGGGAGGAATTCCCCGAGCTCGACCTGACCATCCGCGGGGCCATCTCCATCGGCCGCCGCCTCCAGGACCCCCTCGCCGAGCTCGTGAAGATCGACCCGAAATCCATCGGCGTCGGCCTCTACCAGCACGACGTGAACCAGAAAAAGCTCTCCGAAACCCTGGACGAGGTGGTAGGTTCCGTTGTGAACAACGTGGGGGTCAACCTCAACACCGCGAGCTTCTCCCTCCTCAAGTACGTTTCGGGCATCAACGGCTCCCTGGCCAAGAAGATCGTGGCCTTCCGCGAGGCGGGGGGAAAGATCCTGAGCCGCGCGGACCTCATGAAGGTTCCCGGCATGGGCCCCAAGAGCTTCGAGCAGTGCGCGGGCTTCCTCAAGATCGCCGAGAGCGCCGACCCCCTGGACAACAGCTGGGTGCACCCCGAAAACTACGAGGCGGCCCGGGTGGTCTACGAGATCGTCCAGCGCCACGAGGACGTGAAGCGGGAAACCCGGGAGGAGCTCAAGGCCAAGTTCTCCCTGGGCGACCAGACCGTCGCGGACATCATCGAGGAGCTTAAAAAGCCGAACCGCGACCCCCGCGACGGCTACCCCAAGCCCATCATGCAAAAGGGCGTCCTCTCCTTCGAGGACCTCAAGGAAGGCATGGTCGTCACCGGCAAGATCAAGAACGTGGTCGACTTCGGCGCCTTCGTGGACATCGGCATCAAGGAAACCGCCCTCCTGCACCTGTCGGAGATGAGCGACCGCTTCGTGAAGGACCCCATGGAGGTGGTGAAGGTCGGCGACGTGAAGGAATGCCGCATCATCGGCCTCGACCACGACCGGAAGCGCATCAGCCTTTCCTGCAAGACCCCCGGGGCCTCAGGCGGCACTCGGGACGGCCAGCGCGATTCCCGGGACGGCCAGCGCGACGGGGCCCGGCGGGTAGTGGCGGTCAAGCGTGAAGGCGCGGGAACGGGCGCTCCGGCCAGACATGGCGGCGCTGGCGCCCCGGGGAACGCCGGCAGGGGCGCTTACGACCGCGGCGGCCGCCCGCAGGACAACCGTGGCTCCCGCGAGCGGGAAGACGACGGCATGACCTACAATCCCTTCGCGGCCCTACTCAAGGACCGAAAGTAACCCATGGGCTTTCCCCTTCCCGCGCCGGAGCTCCTTTCCGAGGGGCTCCGGAGGCTCGGTTTCCCCGAAACCGACGGCAGCCATGCCGCCTCAGGCGGGCTCTCCGTGCGGGTAAGGGGAATCGCCTCCCTCGTTCCCCTCGTGGAGAAATACCTCAAGGAACTGGAGCTCTTCAACGCCGCCTTCGACCTCGTGGGCGCGGACAACCGCAGCGACCTCGTCGTGCGCCACGTGCTCGACTCCCTCGCTCCCTGGAAGGAGACCGCGTCCCTTCTTGCCGCCGCCTCGGGGACTCCCGATCAGCCCCGCGCCCCCCGGGCCGCCGACGCGGGCTCCGGAGCGGGCTTCCCGGGCATCCCCCTGGCCATCGCCTTTCCTGAAGTATCCTTTACCCTCATCGAGCGCATGAGCAAGCGCTGCGCCTTTCTAGAAAACTGCGCCGCCATGCTCAGGCTCGCCAACGTGACCGTCATGAACCGGGAAGTGGAAAAAGCCCCGCCGGAGGCCTTCGACGTGGTAGCCTTCCGGGCCTTCCGTCCCCTGGACGCGGCCATGACGAAAACCCTTCTCAAGCTTCTCGCCAAGCCCCAGGGGCGGCTCGCGGCCTGGAAGGCCCGGGAAGCGAAGATTCGCGAGGAAATGGGGGGAATCGAAACGCTGGTGGGAGGCTACGAGGTCCTGCCCCTTTCGGTGCCCTTCCTCGACGCGGAAGAGCGGAACCTGGTGGTGATAAGGCCCTAGGGCAGCGGTCTCGGCCCCGGCAGGATGCGGTTGAGGTGGTCCTTGTCGTAAAGGTCAATGGGCCGGCCCTCGGTAAAGCGCCTGGACTCGTCCGAGAACTGTCCCGCGGTCATGCAGATGCCCTTTCCCGCCTTCAGGTCTTTTATGCGCGCGTGGAAGTCCCGCAGAAGGAGCTCCCCGACGGATCCCTGGGAACGGAAAAACCTGAAAATCACGATATCCGACCACTTGGGAGTGTCGATTTCCGACACGATGTCCGTATAGTCCGCGAATACCGAAATGTCCGTAATCTTCACCTTGGCCCCGGGGTAGAACTGCACGACTATCTTGCGGCAAAGGGTGACGAAGTCGCTCTGCACCGACATGAGATAGGTTTGCAGGTTCTTGTTCTGGTTAAGCTCCTGGTAGCGGAGGATGAGGGTCGGAACGTCCTTGTACCCGGGGGTGAGCTTCTGAAGGTCCTTGAGGGTTGCGAGGGCCCGGGAAATGTCCTGAATTTTAATGAGGGTCACCGCCATTTTGTACATGAGCTCGTTGGCGATTTCCTTGGGGATATTCTCGTGCTTGAGGCCGATCTCGAAATCCAGCGCCGCCTTGTCGTGCTGGTTCATCTGGGCGTGTATCGCCCCCGAGTACAGGGCCGATTGGGGGCCCAGCACCGGGTCGGGCCTCAGGTGGGAAAATATCTTCAGGGACCGGTCTACCGCGCCGGACTCGAAGAGGCATTCCGCCATGGCGAACAGGGACTCCTTGTCGTCGGGCTGAAGGTCAATGGCCTTTTTTAGGTACGCCAGGGCGTCCCGGTAGCGGTGGGTCCTGTGGAGGCTGAAGCCCATGTAGCGCTGGGCCAGCACGTTGTCGGGGTCCGTGATGAGGGCCTGCCTGAGAAAGGGAACGGCTTTTTCGTATTCCTTTTGAAGATAGCAGATGTAGCCGAGGTTGTAGTTCACCTCGAAGTGGTTCGGCTTGAGTTTTCGGGCGAGGAGGAAGCCCTTGATGGCCTCCTGGAGGCGGTTTGTCTTTACCGCCGCGACCCCGAAGCGCAGGGAGCTCTCGAATTCGTCGAGCTTTGGATGCCCCGGGGCAAGGTCCACGAGAATCTCGTAAATAGGGTAGGCCTTTTCCCAGTCCTGATCCTGATAGTGGATGTTTCCCATGGCGGAAAGGCCTTCCGGGTCCCGGGGATTCGAGGCTAGTCTCCGGGAGGCTTCCCGGATTATGGTTCCCCGGTCTTTGCGCTTCTCCCGTTTTTTCCCCTTCCCTCCGGGGGTTCGGTTGAGCAGGGAAATGAGCACGAGGGCGAACGCCACGATCAGCACGACCGTCAGGATGGTGAAGGGCGAATTCATATGCTTCCATTATGGGCGCAAGCCGGAAGGGCTGTCAACATTTCGCGTTGACAAGCCCATGCAATACCACTACAGTATAGGTAAAGATCAACGCGACAAGGGGTTACGCGATGGCTTCCGCCTCTATCGGCATAAAACTGGCTGACGGCGCCTTTTTCCCGGTGCTCCGCGAAGGGCTCCCGGCTAGCAAAATTCTGGACCTCACCACGGTTCGGGACGACCAGACCAGCGTTCAGATAAACCTGTTCCGCAGCGATAACGAGTCGATTGACGACGCCGAGTACGTCGGCACCCTCATTATCGAGGATATCGCGTCAAAGCCCTCCGGGGAGCCCACCATCGAGCTGAAGCTTTCCCTGGACGACCAGAACGAGCTTTCCGCCGAGGCGGTAGACCTGGACTCGGGCTCCCGCCAGGTGCTCACGGTATCCCTGGAGACCCTCGACAAGGAAGCGATCTATAACCTTCCCGACTTTGACCTTACCCCGGTTCCGGGGGATTACGAGCTTGGGGAGGATCCCTCCCGGGCGAACGTGGTCGTCGATTCGACCATACCGGGAAACGCTCCCGAAGGATTGTACCATATGGAAAACGGCGAAGAAAAAAGAAGCGGCGTGTTTTTGCCCGTATGGGCCTGCATCCTCATCCTGGCGGTGGGAGTGCTTGCCCTGGTGCTGGCCCTGCTCGTGGCAGCCCGCGTGATGGTGCTCAACAAGACCCTGGAGGAAGCGGTCGCCCGGGGCAACCAGACCGTGGCGGTGCCGGCGGTTCCCACTACCGAGCCCGTTCCCGAACCCGCCCCCGCGGAGACGGTTACCCCGCCCCCGGTGGAGGCTCCCGCGGCGGAGACTCCCCCCGAGCCTGTGGTGGAGGAGAAACCCGTGGTTCCCGCCCAGCCGGAACCCGCTCCCGAGGCGAAGGCCGTGCGTTACAAGATCAAGTGGGGCGATACCCTCTGGGACCTGGCGGAATCCTATTACCGGAATCCCTGGAACTACAAGAAGATCGCCACCTACAACAAGATAAAGAACCCGAACCTGATCATTGCCGGTACTTGGCTCGACATTCCGCCTAAATAAGGGCGCTAGAGGGCTCCGGCCGTTTCCTGCCGGGGCCTTTTCTCTTTTTAGCCCCCCTTCCCGCCGTATCGCGGGGATCCTCTCCCTTTTTCTTCTCCTCCTTTCCTCCTGCGGATCCGGTACCTTGGGCGGCTATACCGCCGAGGAGATCGCGTCCTTTTCGGCGGCCGGGGACTGGTCGTTCCTCGAAAAAATACCCCTTTCCCGCTATTCCGAAGCCTCCCGGCTTGAGCCGGGGGCTCCCTGGTTCATCGGGCTTCGGCTGGAGGAGCTGGGGTCTCCCGGCAAGGCGAGGGAGATGTTCCGCGCCGGGGCCGGGGCCAAGCTGCCCAAGGACGATTCCCCCCGTTTCGCCGAGGCCGCGCTGAGCCGGTATCTGTGCCTCCGCGCCCTCCTCCGGCTTGAATCGGGGACGCCTCGGCTCACTGCCCTGGACAGCCTGCTCTCGCTCCTCCGAGACCCAAAAATCCGCTCTCTTTCCGTTTTTTCCGCATCTGCATCGGAAAGGAGCCTCGCCGAACTGGAAACCTACCGTGAAACCCTTCTCATTGAGCTCGGGAGGGGATCGGAGATTCCCGGAGGCATCGGCCCCTGGCTATCGTCACGGCCCTTGAACGCCGATATCCTTCGGGCCCTGGGCCCCGAGGCCGCCCTCCTGACCGACGGGGCCTCCCGCGGGGAATTCCTTTGGCGGGCTCTGGTTTATGCCCGGGACTACCAGCGTTCCTTTCTCGACGCCGAGGCGGCCCTGGGGGACGGTCCGTGGCCCGTGAGCCGGAATGTCCTCTCGGATCTCGGGAAAGCTGCCCTCTACGGGGCCCAAGATCCCGTCGCGCAATCCCTCCGGTTTGAAAGAGAGGCGGAGTCCCGGTCGGGCGAGGAGGCTTACGTTTTCTACTACTACGCCGCGCGCCTGGCCTGGCGCTCCTCCGCGGCCGTGAACGGGGAAACCCCGGCCGAACGGGGGCGAAGGCTCATGGAGGCGGCCCGGCAGGCGGCTCAGCCCGGGGAAGACAGGGACGCCGCCGCCTGGTACCTTCTGGAAGCCGCGAACCGGGAAGGGCTTGGCGCCTTTAGGCGGGAGCTCGCCCGGCAATGCCCGGACTGGCACGACGGGAGCCCCTTTTCCGGCCTGCTCGACGACGCGGTTTCCCGGTTGGCGTCCCGAAGGGACTGGAGCGCCCTGGAGTCCCTCCGCCGGGACCTCGCTCCTGCCTTTGACCGGGGCCTTTTAGCCGCCCTCGAGGCCCGGCTCGCCTATATTTCCTGCAGGACCGGCATGGTATCCCCCGAGGACGCCCCCATTCTCCTGGAGCGCGTTCGCTCGAACGGGGCCTACCCGAGCTACTACCGAATTCTCGCTTCCCTGCGTCTCGGCAGGCCCTTCTCGGAGGCCTCGGATTTCGCGAGCCTCCTGGCGGGAGAAAACCCCGTCGACTCCTCCGGGGCCCTCGCCTCGCTCATGGACGGACTCCTCCGCTGGGGTATGGGCGGTCGGGCGTATGCCCTGTCGAAGGAGCTCTCGCTTTCCCCCGCCCCCGACGCCGCCGCCGAGCTGGCCCCCCGCATCGCCGCCGCGGGCTTTCCCTCGGAAGCCCTGAGGCTGTCGGTCTTTTCCGCCGCAACCGCGGGGTATGAACCGGCCCTGAGGGACCTCTTCCTCGCGTTTCCCCGGCCCTGGCCCGAGGATGTAGCCGGGGCCGCCTCCTCCGAGGGAATTCCCGAATACCTTCTCTACGCCCTTTTGCGCAGCGAAAGCTTTTTCGATCCCCTCATCCGTTCCTCCGCGGGGGCGGTGGGCCTCTCCCAGCTCATGGAAAATACCGCCGCGGATACGGCCCGAAAAATGGGTCTTGCCTCCTATAACCTTGAAAGGCCCGGAGACAACATCGCCATCGGCGCGGCCTATCTCGCGGAGCTTTTGCGCCGCTTGGCTCCGGCTGCCGACGGCCCCGGGGGACCCGCCGCCCTGGACGCCCTTTTCGCCTACAACGCGGGGATCACCCGGGTCAGGGAATGGCGAAGGAACTACCGGGGCCTGGAGGACGACCTTTTTCTCGAGGCAGTGCCCTACGCCGAAACCCGGGAATACGGCAGGAAGGTGCTTGTGGCCTCGGTTCTTTACGGGTATCTTTACTACCGCACCGCGGCCGAAGTCTCGGCCGGAAGCATACTACGCTTATAAGGAAGTCTCCCATGACGGTATTGCAATCGATCCTGCTCGGAGCCATTCAGGGGGTCGCCGAGTTCCTCCCCATTTCCAGCTCCGGCCACCTGGCCCTGGCGGCGCATTTCTTCGGCCAGACCGACGTCCCCCTGCTCTTCGACGTTCTCCTGCACGTGGCCACCCTCTTGGCGGTGCTCATCGTGTTCCGCGCGCCCATCCTCGGGCTTTTCGCCGTGCTGGGGCGGTTTGTCCTGCGAAAGCCCCTGGAGGGGGACGAGGAAGGCCTCAGGATGATACTGGCCGTCATCATCGGAACCGCCGTGACCGGCGCGGTCGGCTTTGCTCTCAAGGACCTGGTGGAGAACCTTGCGCCCCTGTGGATATCGGCGTGCATGGTCATTACCGGGATCATCCTGCTCGTTTCGGGGCGGTATCAGCCGAAGAAAACCGTATCCGTGCCCACGCCCCTGCAGGGCCTGATCGTCGGCCTTGCCCAGGGTATCGGGGTTATTCCGGGCATTTCCCGCTCCGGCAGTACCATCGCGGCCTCCCTGTTTTCCGGGCTGGACCGGAAGAAGGCGGGGGAGTTCTCCTTCCTCCTCTCGATTCCCGCCATTCTCGCGGCATTTATGCTCGAGCTCAAAGATGCCGATAATCTTGCCGGAAACGTCGCCCTGCTCCCCCTGGTTCTCGGGATGGCGACTGCCTTCGCCGTCGGGTTTGTCTCCCTGAAATTCCTTCTGGGGCTGATAAACCGCGGGCGGCTTGGGTGGTTCGCCGCGTATCTCATACCGGCGGGACTGGGCTTGGCGGCATACTTCCTGACACATTGAAGCTGCGGGGTAGGGATTAATGGAAGAATCGCTTGGTAAGAAGGTTATACGGGGCCTGTCGGTCGTTCTGGGCGCCATATTGTTTATCGCGTCCGCGGGGCTGACCCTGGCCGTTTTGGGGGCGGTTTTTCCCTCCGGAAGCCCGGTCGGGGCGGCGGCGACCGCCGGATTCGCTCTCTATTCGGCCTACGGCTTTTCTTCCTTCCTCGTTCCCTGCTTTCTCCTGTTCGCCGCGGTGGTGCTTCTCGTTCCGGGCTGGACCTACCGCGCGGGCTTCGCGCTTGCCGCCTCGCCCCTTCCCTTTCTGACCGCCGCCGCGGCGGAGCGCCTGCTGAGGGGCCTCCATGCGGCCCGGGCCGGCGATTCCCTCCTTCCCCTGGTTTCCGCCGGGGTCGCCGCTACTGCCCTCATTGCCATAGTGATGGAATACCTCGCCGCCATGATCCTGGCAGACCGTTTCACGGCCCCCTCAAAGGTTTCGGCGGCGACAACCGAAACCTATGCGGAACGCGATGCATTCGCGATGCCCGCGGCCTATTCGGCGCCCGGAGAGTCCATGACCCCCGTTGAATTTTCGGCCCACCCCGATCTGGAAGAG
>QKDA01000269.1 GCA_003246765.1 Spirochaetales bacterium
CGAGAAGACCGCGAAAAAGACCTGCATCTTCGAGTACGTGTATTTCGCCCGCCCCGACTCGATCATGGACGGGATCCCGGTCCTCGAGGCCCGCATCAAGATGGGCGAGGTGCTCGCCCGGGAGTCGGGAATCGCGGCGGACGTGGTGGTCGGGGTTCCGGACTCGGGACTCGGCGCCGCCATCGGCTTTTCCCGGGCCTCGGGAATTCCCTACGCCATGGGCATCGTGAAAAACAAGTATATAGGACGAACCTTCATCGCCCCGAGCCAGGAGGCCCGGGAACAGATGGTGTTCGTGAAGCTCAACGCCGTCAGGAGCGACATCGAGGGGAAGCGGGTGGTGATCATCGACGACTCCATCGTCCGGGGAACCACGAGCCGCCGGCTCATCCAGCTCCTCCGGAAGGCCGGGGCCCGGGAGGTGCACTTCCGCATCTCCTCGCCCCCGGTAAAATACCCCTGCTACTTCGGCATCGACACCCCCGCCCGGGCGGAGCTGATCTCGGCGAACCACGACATCGAGACCATCCGCCAGGCCATCGGCGCGGACTCCCTGGCCTTCATCTCCATGGAGGGAATGGTGGAGGCCCTGGACCAGGCGGAATTCGAGGCCACCGGAAAGGTCAACGGCCACGAGGGCGATCAGCGCTCCCGCGGAGCGAAGGGAGACAAGGGCGAGAAAGCCGAGCGAAGGCCAAACGGCGACGACGAAGCCACCAACTGCGGCTACTGCCAGGGCTGCTTCGTCGGGGAATACCCCATGCCGATGATTGGCGAATTGGGAAAGCGCTGAGGCGCTTTCCCAATTCGCTTAGCCGAACGCCAAAGGCGTTCGGCCTGGCGTTTTTAATGAGAGCGCTGAGGCGCTAATCGCGATAACAGGAGACGCTATGATAGATTACCGCCAGTCCGGCGTGGACGTTGAGGAAGGCTACCGCGCGGTGGACAACTACAAGGTGAGCGCCAAGCGCACCATGATTCCCGGGGTCCTGAACGGCCTCGGGAGCTTCGCGGGGATGTTCGAGGTACCCGCCGGGTACCGGGAACCGGTCATGGTTTCGGGTACCGACGGCGTGGGCACCAAGCTCGACATCGCCTTTGCCCTTAAGAAATACGACACCGTGGGCATCGACTGCGTGGCCATGTGCGTGAACGACGTGCTTTGCCACGGGGCGAAACCCCTTTTCTTCCTGGACTACCTTGCCTGCGGCAAGCTCGAGGCGGACGTGGCGGGAAAGCTCGTGAAGGGCGTGGCCGACGGGTGCCTCCAGGCGGGAGCCGCCCTCATGGGAGGGGAAACCGCCGAAATGCCCGGGTTCTACGACGAGGGCAAATACGACATCGCGGGATTCACCGTGGGCATCGTGGAAAAGTCGAAGATCATTGACGGCTCGAAGATCCGGGAGGGGGATGCCCTCATCGGCCTCGAGTCGAGCGGGGTCCATTCCAACGGCTTTTCCCTGGTCCGCAAGCTGGTTGCGGATTATTCGGAGCCCTTCGGGGGCAAAACCATCGGGGAAACCCTGCTGGAGCCCACTCGCATCTACGTGAAGCCCGTGCTCGCCCTTCTGGAAAAGCTTGACGTTCACGGCATGGTGCACATCACCGGGGGCGGTTTTTACGAGAACATTCCCCGCATGTACCCCTCCGGTGGAGTCCACGGGGGAGAGGCCGGGGAACGCCTCATTTCGCGGATCAAGACCGGAAGCTGGCCCGTTCCGCCGATCTTCGGAGAGCTCGTGCGACGGGGAGCGAACCCGGATCGCATGTTCCATACCTACAACATGGGCATCGGCTTCGTCATCGCCCTGGCAGAAAAGGACGCGGACGCCGCGGTCTCCTTCCTGAAGGAGCAGGGCTTCCCCGCCCACCGCATCGGAACCGTGGCCCGCGGAAAAGAGGACGTGATCTTTGACTGATGCCGCCCCGGACGGCCTGCCGCCCGGAACACGCCTCATATCTGAAACCATATACCCCGAGAGCGGAAGCTTCGACGCCGCCGCCATGGCCCGGGGAGAGCCGGGCTACCCTTCCCGCTTCAAGTGGCGGGGCCGCGACTACCGGGTTCGCTCCCTCCTCGGGGAGCGGAAAACCCTGAGGTCCTGCCGCTCGGGCTCGGGGGAACGCTACATTCACAAGCACATGTTTACCCTCGAGACGGAATCCGGCGAGATCATGACGGTCTACCGGACCCGGTCGGGGTCAAAAAAGGATTCCTGGATGCTCTACACCATCGAAGCCGGCAGAGGGACCTCTCCGCGAAAAGCGGATTCAACCTCACCCCTGAGGGCGGCAGTCCTCGTTTCAGGGGGAGGAACCAACCTTCAGGCCCTTATCGACGCCGCCGAGGCAGACCGTCAAAAGGGGACCCAAGAGTATGAAATCCTCCTCGTGATCGCGGACCGGGAGGGCTGCTATGCCCTGGAACGCGCGGCCCGGGCAGGAATTCCGACGGCCCTCGCGCTCCCCCCCGGGGGCGTCCACCGAACCGAGGCGCGCCGGGCCGTATCGGACCGGGTACTGGAACTTGCCCGGGACGCCGGGGCGGAAGCCCTGATCCTCGCGGGGTTCCTCACCATCATGAGCGGTCCCGTGATAGACGAGTACGCGGGCCGCATGATCAACCTCCATCCCGCCCTGCTCCCGAAATTCGGCGGCAAGGGGATGTGGGGACACCACGTTCACGAGGCGGTTCTCGCCTCGGGGGACGCTGAATCGGGATGCACGGTCCACCTCGTGGACTCGGGCTGCGACACCGGCGCCATACTTCTCCAAAGGCGGGTTCCCGTCATTCCCGGGGACACCCCGGACACCCTAGCGGAACGCATCCACGCTGAGGAACACCTCGCCATCGTGGAGGGGACGAGAGTCCTCGCCCGACGCCTGCGGGAAGCGGCGGAGTAGCGCCGGGAGGAATCGCGGGTGACCAGGCAGGGGCTGGAACTGATCGAGGGCATTCTCATCGGGGCGGGGGGCATTCTTCCGGGCATCTCCGGGGCGGCCCTGGCGGTGGTCTTCGGCATCTACGAGGAACTGACCGCCCTCCTGGCCCATCCGAAGCGCGAATGGAGGCGCTTTCTCGGACGCCGCTGGGTCTTGGCCCTCGGAATCGCCGGGGGATTCGTCTCCTTCACCGTCCTTTTAAGATTCGTCTTTGCCCAATGGACCGTTCCCCTGGTATACCTTTTCACGGGCTTTATCGCCGGAACCCTGCCGGGAATGTTCCGGGACGCCCGAAAGAAGGAAGGCATTCCCGCGGGCGCCCTGCCCTCAGGAGGGGAAACGGCGGCCTTCCTCGCCGCTGCCGGGATACTCCTCGCCCTCGGGGCGGCCCGTCACGCCGGAATCGGCCCCTTCGCGGCCGGAGGCGCCTTGGAGAGCCTCGCCGCCTCCGCGGCGGCGGGAAACTCCTTCCCCTTGCGCTGGGTGCTGGCGGGCGCGCTGATCGGAATGGGGTCCCTCCTTCCCGGCTTCAGCGCCTCCTTCGTGCTCATACTCCTCGGCATGTACGAGCCCCTGCTTCAGGCCGCGGGAAGCCTTGACCTCCCGGTTCTCGCCCAGCTGGGGACAGGGGCCCTGGCGAGCCTCCTCCTCTTTTCCAGGCTCGTGGCCTGGCTCTACCGCAAGGCCCACGGCATCATGTCCTTCGGAGTGCTCGGCTTCACCATCGGATCCCTGGTACTGGCCTTTCCCGGCTTTCCCCAGGGCTTCTCCCTGGCGCTCTCCCTCTCCCTTGCCGCGGCGGGATTCCTGGGCTCCCTCTCCCTGGAATCGGCGCTGAAAAAAAACGATTAACCGAATTTTAACCCCTTCGTAATACGGTCCGAACCGGCAGGGCCTATGCTCGGCCTACCTATGAAAGCCCTAAAAGCCCATGAACGGGCACTCAAAGCCATTACCCACGTCAGGAAGGAAATCGGCGGAGCCCTCACGGTCAGCGCAGCGGCCTACGCGGAGCTCCTGACGGAGGGCCTGAGGATCTTCTCCGACGGGGATGAATACGGCGTCTTCCTCCGGGACGAGACGGGCGATTTCGCCCTGAGCGGCGGATCTCCCCGGGCGGAGACGATCATCGCCCCGTCGCCGACCTCCCGGGATACCCTCGGGGGAAACGTAAAATTCCGATGCGATAACCGCAACGACGGGTCGGTCGTGGACAGGCGGTGGAAGTCATGGATTCTCTTCTCGATCGCCCTCAAGGGGGAACCCTGGATCTCGGCGGTCCTGACGAGGAAATCGCGCCGATACTCGGAAGCCGAAACCGAGGCGGCAAAACACCTGGCCGCCTATTTCGGGGCGGCCCTCAAGGACATTCGATCCCGGAACAAGAAGGCCGCCCATCTCGCCGAGGAGGCCAGGCACCGGTTCCTCCTCCGCACCCAAAGCGGCTTGGGCAGGGAAAACCCGGCGCCTGAAAACTACGGGTGCCGGCAGGACCTTTCGGCCCTCACGGGAAGCGACGCGGCCCTGGTATTCCGGAACGGCGAAGCTTCCTGGATGAGCGTCCTCTGTGACGTGACCGCCGACGACGAGGAGCGGCAGACGGCCCTCGTGTATATCGACACCTGGTTCTCGGTCCTTTCCCAAACCTCCCTGGACGCCAAGGGAATCCTCAGGCGGCTCAACGCCGACATGGTCAGGCGCCGGGGCGAATGCTACGCCTCGGCGGCGGTCATCAAGGTGGACCCAAAGAAGCGCCGGGCCGAGATCTCGGGCTGCGGAAGCGTAACGGCCTATATTTTCCGCCACGAAACCATGACTGCCGAGGTCATTTCATTCGGCGCCGCCGCGGGCATCTCGGCGGACACGGAGATAGGGTCCCGCATTCAGGCGGTCGAAAGCGGCGATATCCTGTGCGCCTGCAGCGACGGCCTCACGGAGGCGAGGAAGAAGGGGGGAGACCTCGTGGGGGCCCAGGCCGTGGCGGACGTCATTACCCGCAACTACTTTCTCGGCGCCGAGGATCTCGCCGCCAAAATACTGACCGCGGTCACCGAGTCCTCCCGCTCGGGGGTAAACGCCGACGACCGCACCGTTCAGGTAATCAAGATCGATTAGGAGGGTATCATGGAAACCGAATTGACCCAAAAGAACGGGGCCTGGGTGCTCTCCGTGGAGGGGGACGTGGATCTCTACTCGGCGCCGGCCCTGCACCGGTCGTGGCTCGATCACGCTCAGCGTCCCGGGTCGGGGCCCCTTGTGCTGGACCTAACCGGGGCGAGCTACCTCGATTCCAGCGGCATAGGGGTACTGATGCAGATACTGGCGGACTCCCGGGACAAGAAGATCCCCTTCCGGCTATGCGGCGTGCACGGAATGATCGGCAAGCTCCTGCGCCTAAGCCGAATGGACTCGGTACTCCCCATATCGGGCAGTCTCGAGGATGCGCTGAAGAATCTCAAACCCTGAACGCGAAACGGACGGAGACAGAAGAAAACATGAATAAAGAGCTGCTAATAGACGGAAGCCACAGGCTTTTCGACAAGACGGACATGAACTACGCGGTTTTTTCGAGCGATTACGAGAGAATCCGCTACTACACCCTTCTCATCATCCAGAGATCCAGGCCAAAGCTCGACGAGAGGCTCCTCCTGGAGCAGCAGGTGAGCGAGCTCATCAAGAACGGCATCAAGCACGGGAACCTCTGCGACAGCTCGAAGGAACTCAAGGTGTGGTACCGGTTCACCGCCACCGAAGCCCGCCTCATCGTGGAGGATCAGGGGAGCGGCTTCCAGGACATAGAGAAATGGAACCTTTTCAACAAAAAGAGGACCTCCTATCTCGACAAGGAAGACTTCGTGGGCCTCATGAACTACGTTTCATGGCGCACCCCCCGGAGCGACCGCTACGACGGGGGCAACGCCATGTTCGCCGCCCTGGAGTATTGGAACCAGGGGGTCGTATTCTCGGAAAGGAGAAATGCCGTGGCCGTGGGCAAAACCCTGAGCTCGGGCTTCATGGACGAGGAAGGGGACGAATGATCCTGAAGAATAGGGAGAAGACGGCCCTGGCGGGGGAGAGAATCCTCAAGATCGCGAGCTCCTTCTCTTACGTGGAGGAGGACGCGCCGGTGCACGGCATCATCGCGGAGCTCTCGGAACCCTACCGGGACCCCGTGGCGGTGGTAGACTCCCGGGAGCGCGTCCTAGGGATTATCGAGCCGAAGGACCTGGTGGAAACCCTGGGAAAACCCTTCGGCCGGGACCTGCTCATGAGGCAGTCCGCCCGGGACATCATGAGAGAGGCTTCCTGCTTTCCCCACGACGACTACATAGCCTCCGTCCGGGAGCGGATCAGCCCGGACATTGAAGCCGATCCGGAACAGAGGTACGTCCTTACCGACGGGGCGGGGGTGTTCAGGGCCCACGTTTCGGCCCGGGATATCCTGCTTCACGCCCTGAAGGACCACCAGAGGGAACACCGGATCGCGGCTGCCATCCAGAACCGGCTGGTGCCGCCCTATTACTCGGTCAGGAACAGGCGCGTCGAGATGATCTGCGCCGCCGTCATGGCCCAGGGAGTCGGGGGCGACTATTATTTCGTAAGGGAGTACGGGAGGGGAAAATGGTTTTTCTGCCTCTGCGACATCTCCGGCAAGGGGATGTCCGCGTCCGTGATAACGGCCCTCCTCGCGGGGTTTATGCACCATGCCCCCTTCGGCGATCCCCTCACGGAAACCGTGGGGAGCCTTAACCGGATCATCCTGGGAAACTTCCGGCTGGAAAAGTACCTCACGGGCTTTTTCGCCAAATTCGACGAGGAAACGGGGGAGCTCGAATACTGCGACATGGGGCATTCCTGGTTCTTCGCGGTCGAGGGCGGCGCGGTGCATCAGGTATCCCAGGAGGCGGACAACGTGCCCGTGGGACTCGTGGAGGAGCCCCCTATCCTTTCCAGGACCCTCCGAATCGCCCCGGGAACCGCGCTCCTCCTCGTGAGCGACGGCTTCATCGAGCAGGAAAACCGCGACGGCGAGTCCTTCCCCATCGGGGAGCTCGGGGAGATCCTCTGCGAGACCCTCAGCCGGGGAGAAAACCTCGTGAAGGCCAAGGTACGGATCCTGGAGCGCTTTTTCTCGTTCAAGGGAAACCTTCCCCAGCACGACGACATAAGCCTCCTTCTATTCCACTACCGGGGAGATTGAAGCCCCGCCTTGCCACGAATCGCTCCCCATGGTACTATGGAACGCACAAATCCCGCGACGAGGAGGCAGTATCTATGGATACGGAACCTGGCAGTAGACGCCCCAAGAACGTTCCCGCCCAGCAGAGCCTCCCGGTTCGTCCCTTCTGACGCCTGACGCGCGTTGAGGGTTCCCTTCCGAAGAGGCACGTCACACGCCCTTGGAGGAAGATCCCATGATTACCATCTGGAAACAGGAAAACCGAAAACTCGTAGAGGGGTCCGGGGAGGACACGCCCATCTGGGTGGATGCCCGCAACGTCACCCGCGACGACATCCGCGTACTCGAGAGCGAGTACGGCGTAGACACCGAAATCATCATGGATATCCTCGACCAGGACGAGCTGTCCCGAATCGACCGGGAGGACGAGTATACCCTCATCATCGTCCGTCTGCCCATCTTCCTCTCGACCAACGAGGTAAGCTATTTCACCATCCCCGTGGGTATTCTCCTCTTCCCGGAGATGGTGATCACCATCTGCTGGGCGGACTGCGAGGTGCTCCACGACCTTACCAACAACCGGGTACGGGGACTCTCCCTCACGGACCTGCCGGCCTTCGTCGTCCGAATCCTCGCCCGGGCGGACCTCATCTACCTGCGCTACCTCAAGGAAATCAACCGGAGGTCGGGCACCATCGAGCTGGAACTCCAGAAATCGGTCCGGAACAACGAGCTCATCCAGCTCCTCAACCTGGAAAAGTCCCTTGTATACTTCACCACGTCCCTGAAGAGCAACCAGCTCCTTTTTGACCGTCTCATGAAAACCCGCCTAATCCAGCTCGACGAGGAAGACCGGGAATGGCTCGAGGACGTGGCTACCGACAACCGCCAGGCCATCGAGATGGCCGATATCTACAGCAACATCCTCTCGGGGATGATGGACGCCTTCGCCTCGGTGATTTCCAACAACCTGAGCATCGTGATGAAACGGCTCACGGTCATTTCGCTGGTGCTCATGATTCCCACCATGATCACGAGCTTTTTCGGCATGAACGTGCCCCTTCCGATCACCGAATGGCCCGGGCACAGCGCCCTCCTTACCATTCTCGGGGCCTGCCTCGCGAGCTCCATGGTGGCCATGGTCCTGCTCCAGGACAAGAGGCCGAGGCGAAAGCGCCTTCCCCCGGGAGAACGGAACCGCCTGAGAAAGAAAAACCGGGCCGTGCAGTGAGGACGGGCCTTCAGTCGGGATTCACCAGGGAAGAGTAGCGGACCACGCGGTTCCGCCCGCGCTGCTGCGCGTTCGCCAGGGCAAGGCCCGCGTTCCGCACCATGTGGGCCACCGATTCCGCTTGCCCGCTGGAAGCGACCCCGCAGGAGATGGTAACCACCAGTTTATGTTCCTGCTGGAAGTACACCGCCCCGGAAACCGCCTTTCGAATGCGCTCGGCGAAGCCCGCGGCGCTTTCCTCGTCCGTGTCGGGCAAGAGCACGAGGAATTCCTCCCCGTTCCACCGGCCCAGCACGTCGTACAGCCGAACGAGCTTCGTGAGCTCCCCGGCGATCCTCGAAAGGAGGATATTCCCCGTTTCGTACCCGAACCGCTGGTTGACCGTGTGGAAGGAATCCACGTCTACCTGGATGATCGAAAATTCCGAGCGGGTACGCGCGTACCGCTGGAACTCGTCCTCGATGCGCTCGTCCACGTACTTCCGGTTGTAGAGGCCCGTCAGGGGATCCCTGAGAGCCCTGGAATCGAGGCGGCGGTTGAGCTCCGCCCCTTCCTTGAGGGCGAGGGAAAGCCTGACCTTAAGCACGTCATGCTCCCGTTCAATCCTCTTTTTGGAAGCCCTCACGAAGAGCATCACCGTTACCGCCAGGGCCAGGCATACCGCCAGGAGGGCAACGATGATGAGAAAGACCCCGTACCAGTCCAGCACCGGGGCGGTTTTATTCGCCACGAAGGTTCCCGCGGGAAGGTCTTCTACCCTGATGCCCCAACGGGAGAGGGTTTTCCAGTCCACGCAGTATTCCCCGGCGTCGATCATGCGGTAGGACTGCAAGGGATAGTCCGCGCGGTCCATGAGCTGCAGGGACTGGATGGCGACGTTCTTCGCGAAGGTCTGTATGTTCCACAGGTAGCCGCCCACGATTCCCGAACCGAGATAGGAGCGTTGGGTCCCGAATACGGGCGCCGGCGACGCCTCGACGATCAGGCGGGCAACCTCCGTGGGAACGTAGGGATTGCCCTCGGGATCGTTGAAGTACCAGCAAAAAAGAACCGCCGAATCAGGCGGGGCGTTCCGCACCCGCTCCAGGGTTTCCTCCAGGCCGAGGGCTTCCACATATTCGAACTCGTACCTTCCCTTCCAGTTCTCCGCCAGCCGCCTGAGTTCAGCCGCCCCGGCGCGGTCCACCTCCGAGGAACCCGTGACGAGGTAGATCCGTTTCGTCTCAGGCAGGGTTTGCCCGATGAAATCTATACTCCGGCCGTATTCGTAGGGGCCGTAGAGGGCAAAGACCCCCTCGGGCCGCTTTTCGACCGTGGTCGTTTCGGTGAGGGCCAGGACGATAGGAGATCCGGGGAAGGCTTCTCGGCCGTACCGGTAGAGGAAGCCGTCGAGAACCGAGGTGGTGACCACCGCGTCGGGCCGGTACGCACGGTATTTCCTCCGGAAGTAGTCCGCCGTATCCGAAAAATAGTCAGGCAGGGAACCGAAGCGGGCGAGGTCGAGATGCTCGTAGATGAGCTCGACGTCGCGGGTCGCGTCGGAGGAAAGGCCTTCCCTCAGCCCCGCGAGAAACTGAACCGAGGAGGGATACTCATGGGTATAGGGCAGTATGACCAAGACCCGGCGCGGGGGGGTCCGCTCCTCCGCCTGAAGGGGAAGGACGCACGCTGCCGCAAGGGTTGCCAGGAACGAGACTAAGGCGAAGGGACGGCGACCGCCCGTAACTTTCTTTTTCATGGTGGGTACCTTACCCAGTATAGACCATGTTTGCGGGACCAGAAAGTGTTTTCTCGTCGATTGAAAAACGCCCGGTTTTCCGCTAAATTGTACTATCCATTGCAAAGGGGTATCCAATGAAGAAACGGGCGCTTATCAGCGTGTTTTACAAGGACGGCGTGCTTGAGCTGGCACGGTATCTGGCTGACCGGGGATGGGAGATTCTCTCCACGGGAGGCACCAAGAAGCATCTAGCCGACGCGGGTCTTCCTGTAACCGACGTAAGCGCCGTCACGGGCTTCCCCGAGTGCCTGGACGGGCGGGTGAAAACCCTGCATCCCAAAATTCACGCGGGACTCCTGGGAATCAGGCAGAACCAGGAGCATATGAAGACCCTCTCCGACCTTCAGGTGGATCCCATCGACCTGGTCTGCGTAAACCTCTACCCCTTCTTCGAGAAGGTCCAGGCGGGGCTCACCTTCGAGGAGACCGTGGAGTTCATCGATATCGGCGGGCCCACCATGCTCCGCTCGGCGGCGAAAAACCACGGCGACGTCCTGGTGCTTACCGAGGCCGCGGATTATCCCGAGGTCATGGCGGAGCTCGAGGCCACGGGTCAGGAGGTTTCGAGGATTCCCACGGACCTCAAACGACGCCTGGCGGGCAAGGTTTTCAACCTCACCAGCGCCTACGACGCGGCGGTGGCCCGCTTTATGCTCGGGGAGGCATCCCGTCCGGAATCGCCCAAATCCCCCGAGTGGCCCCAGTTTCTCACGGTGCCCTATCGCCTTTCCCAGAGCCTGCGGTACGGCGAGAACGGCCACCAAAAGGCGGCTCTCTACCTCACCGCCGACTCGACCGGAGCCTTTGGGGGCATGAAGCAGCTCCAGGGCAAGGAGCTTTCCTACAACAACATGCGGGACCTGGACATCGCCTGGAAGGCCGCCAGCGCCTACGACGGCTTCATGAAGGACCTTCCCGCTGATTTCCCCCGCTCCGCCCCCGGCGCCCAAGACCGTTCCGTGGTCTGCGTGGCCCTCAAGCACAACACCCCCTGCGGCGCCGCCCTGGGAAGCTCCCCCCTGGAGGCCTACCGCAGGACCTTCCTGGTAGACCCCGTGTCCATCTTCGGCGGTATCGTTGGCTGCAACCGCGTGATCGACGGGGAGGCGGCTTCGGAAATGGTTAAAACCTTCCTGGAGGTGATCGTCGCGCCGGGATTCACCGAAGAGGCCCTTCAGGTCTTCTCGGCCAAAAAGAACCTCAGGGTGGTCCAAGCCTCGGTAAAGCCCGCAAATCTCACGGAAACCCTCAGCGTGGACGGGGGCGTTCTCGTCCAGGAAAGGGATGACCGGCTCTTCTCCGAATGGCGGGTAGTCACCGAACGGTCGCCGAACCCGGAAGAAGCGGCGGAAATGGCCTTCGGCATGACCATGGCGGTCTTCGTGAAATCCAACGCCATCCTGGCGGTGAAGGACCGCGTGGCGGTGGGCATAGCGGGGGGACAGGTGAACCGTATCTGGGCGACGGAACAGGCCCTCCAAAGGGCCCGGGAGGTAACCGCCAAGGCCGAGAACGGGTTCTCCGGGGACGCGACGGTAATGGTCTCGGACGCATTCTTCCCCTTCGCGGACTCCGTGGAGATGGCGGCCAAATTCGGCATCACCTCCATCGTTCAGCCCGGCGGATCCATGCGGGACCAGGAATCGATCGACGCGGCCAACCGCCTCGGCATCGCCATGGTCTTTACCGGCACGAGACACTTCAAGCACTGAGATACGGGGCGGCGCGCCGCCCGGGGAGGATCGTATGAGCAATGGACGAAGCCTGTCGAAGAGGGCGGCCATGATCTCTCCCTGTTAAGCGTCTTCGTCCTCCCGGGAAGCCTTTCCGCCCTATTCGCGTCTACCCTGGACTGACTCTGTCTGTGACATCCTCACATACGGTCAAAAAAAATCAGTGGTATACTAGGAATATGAAAAGCATAACCCTTCAGCGCAAGCTTCGGCTTGCCGCCGCATTGATTCTAGTCGGAACCCTCGCGTTGCCCCTGGCCGGACAAAGCGGGGCCGCCGCGGACCCGGATCTTTCAAAGGAACTGGCGGTACTGAAGAGCCTGGGATTCCACGTGTTTCCCAAGCCCGTGGAAATCGACCCCTTTACCGTTCCAGCCCTTACGGGGGGGACTATGGACTCAAAGAGCCTTAAGGGGAAGATCGTGCTCTTCAACTTCTGGGCCACCTGGTGCCCTCCCTGCAAACGGGAAATGCCTTCCATCGAAACCCTGTGGAAAACCCTGAAGGGCGAAGCCTTCACCATAGCCGCCGTCAGCACCGGGGAAAAGCGCAAGACCGTAGAGGATTTCATCGCGCAAAACCGCTACACCTTCCCGATTTTCCTCGACGAGGGAGGCTCCATGGGCCGCATCTACGCCACCCAGGGAATTCCCACCACCTACGTGTTGGACAAGCAGGGGAGAATCGTCGCGGGGATCGTCGGCTCCACGGAATACGACAACCCGGAACTTATCAAGGCCCTCAGGGCCATGGCGGCTAAATGATACCCCTTGAAGGCGCCGCGGCGGTACCCGGTCTCCTGGCGGCCTTCGCCGCCGGGCTCGTGTCGTTTTTAAGCCCCTGCGTACTGCCCCTCATACCGGTCTACCTTTCCTTTATATCGGGGGAATCCGTGGCGGCCCTGGGCTTGGGCGGCGGTTCCGCGGCGGGAGAGGAAGGCCGGGACTCCCGCAAGGGGATAAGGGCGGTACTGCTCACGAGAACGCTCTTTTTCGTGGCGGGCTTCACCTTGGTTTTCACTGCCCTGGCGCTGATCTTCGGCGGGGGGATGCGCTTCGTGGGAAGTTCCGCGAGCCTGTGGATCAACCGGGGGGCGGGGGTTCTTGTTATCGTCCTGGCCCTCAATACGCTCTTCGATTTTATCCCCTTTCTCAGGAGCGAGATCCGCGTGGCGTCGCCTGGATCCTCAGCGCCTGCCGGAACCAAGGCAGCGTCCGGAAGCCCGGTAAAGGCCCTCCTCCTGGGCATGGCCTTCGCCGCCGGCTGGACCCCCTGCGTGGGGCCTATCCTCTCGTCGATACTGCTCTTTGCGGGCCAGGGGGGCGACCTGATCCGGTCGGCCCTGCTCCTGGGAGCCTATTCGGCGGGGCTGGGCCTGCCCTTTATCCTTACGGGGATCTTTCTTGACAGGGCTACGCCGATCCTACGCTGGTTCAAGAAGCACATGAGGGGGGTAAAGATCGTTTCCGCCCTTCTCCTTTTCGGGTTCGGCCTCGCCCTCCTCGCGGACAGCCTCTCGGGGATTACGATCTTTTTCCTGAAAGCCGGATACGCCATGGAAAACCTCGCCGCCGAAGGGCCCGAGTGGTTTAGGCCCCTCGCGTCTTTCCTGGCCCGCTGGCTCAGCTTTCAGGGCGCCTAAGGGAAAGGTATTCCCGGGCGCTTGAGGGCGCCCGGGCAAGACGGGTGTTGCCATGGCTCCGATTCCGCTATAGTATGGAGCCATGCTGTATTATCTCGCCGCGGCCCTCCAGAAGGCTTTCGGCCCCTTCCGCCTCCTTCAGTCCTATGCCGTGCTTATCATTCTCGCCCTCTATTCTGGCTTTTTCATTACCGTATTTCTCCTGCCCAAGCTCTACCGCTTCCTGCCCAAGGACCGGGGACGGGAGTTCACGGTAAACGCCGAGGCCGCCGTGGGCAAGCCCACCGGGGCGGGATCGGTATTCATCACGATCTTCGCCATCATCGCCTTTCTCTTCGCGCCCCTTAACGCCGCGGCCACGGCGACGGTATTCCTTACCTGGCTCAGCATGGTCACGGGCTATTTGGACGACCGGGCGATTCATCCCTGGGGAGAGTACGTAAAGGGAGCCCTGGACCTGGCCATAGCCTTCGTGGCCTCCCTGGCGGCGTTCTATCTTTATTTCCGCGGCCAGCCCCACTGGTGGCTTCCCTTCGTCAACACCGAGTTCGTCGTTCACCCGGCCCTTTTCCTCGCGGTCTCTACCCTGGTCATTTGGGTGTCCATCAATACCACCAACTGCACCGACGGCGTGGACGGCCTTTCGGGAACCCTGGTGCTCCTGGCCTTGAGCACCCTGGGCATCATCTTCTACTTCGTCCTGGGGCATACCAAGATATCCGCCTATCTCCTCCTGCCCCACCTCGCGGACGGGGCCAACTGGGCCGTGGTGATCTTCGCCCTGGCGGGGGTGCTCATGGGCTACCTGTGGCACAACGCCTTCCCGAGCAAGGTACTCATGGGCGACGCCGGATCCCGGGCCCTAGGCTTTTTCATAGGGATGTGCGTGGTGGTTTCGGGGAACCCCTTCCTTCTCATCATGACCAGCGCCATGATCATGATCAACGGGGGCACGGGACTCCTCAAGGTTGCCCTCCTGAGGTTCTTCAACATCCGCATCCTTCACAATATCCGCTTCCCCCTGCACGATCACATGAGGAAAAACCGTTCCTGGTCCCCGACCCAGGTACTCCTCAAGTTCATGATAATGCAGGTGCTCATCACCCTGGCGGTGCTCGGGCTCCTGTTCAAGATCCGCTAATTCAACGCCGCGAGTAAGGGCCCCCCAGCGGGGCCTTTCTCCATTTTACTGGACAATCCTCACATTCGCCTGTAAAATTCCAGGAGCTTTAGCCCGTCAGGGCATCGCACCAAGGGAGGCGCGCATGAGAATCCGAACGCAGTTGCTGGGCATCATCGCAATGGTGGCGGCGGCGCTGGGTTTTTCCTTCGGCGTCTACTCCGCGGTGCAAAGCGGGGCGGCGAAGATCGCCTCCGAAAGGGCCATCCTCTCCGAATTGATCGCCAGCCTCGACCAGGAAGCCATATTCCTCGATTCCTTCTGGTACCGTACCCTGGATTTCAACCTTACCCAATACGAACCCGTTGCGAAACGAACCGACCTGGCCTTCGGGGACATCGGCGGCATGAAATTCCTGAGCACCCGCAGCGGCGCCATTAAGGAAGCCCTGGACCAGATCAGCAGGATCAGCGCCCACATGAGGACCCGGAGAGCCACCTTTTATTCCGCCCTGGAGAATTACCTGAGCGCCGCCGAGGGCGCGGGCGGTTTTAGGAGCCAAACAAAGCTCTTCGATTACGGTACCCTGGAGTACCTGCGCAAGAGCCCCGGATACCCTCGCTATACCGAGACCGCCGATGCCCTGGCCTCGGCGCTGCAGATCCTGGTGCAAAGCTGCGTCACCGCCATATCCATCACGGAGGAGCAGAACGCGGTCATTGACCGGGAGCTCGAAAGCCTTCGCAGAACCGCCCTCCTCTTCGCGTCCCTGGCGGGCCTCCTGGCCGGGGCCCTCGGCATAGCCACGGCCTTTCTCGTGGCCCGGCGCATATCCCGGCGGCTCGCGGTGCTCGAGCGGGCCGCAGACGCTATCGGCGGCGGAAACCTCGCGCTCCGCATCTCGATCCCGGGAAAGGACGAGATCGGCCGGCTTGGAAAGATCCTCGAGGGGACCCGAAACCGCCTGTCGGACTCCTTCCGGGGCATCAGGACTACCGCGGCCGACATCGAGGAGAGCCAGAGAACCCTCGACCGGGAGGCCGCGGAGTCCGCGGTTTCCCTTGCGAACCTCCGGGAACAGGCTGGGGACATAAAGAGGGCCGCGGACGACTTGGCCCTCGGGGCGGCCCGCTCGGACACCGCGGCGGTCACCATCACCTCGGAGCTCGACGCCATGGCCGGCATGATCCAGTCCCAGGCCGCCATGGTAGAGGAATCCACCGCCTCCGTAACCCAGATGGCATCCTCCCTCAAGTCCCTCAAGGGGATCATGGAACGGAACAAACGGGGCGCCGCGGAGCTCGTGGAGGTAGCGGCCGCGGGATCGGAACGGCTGGAGGAGACCAACGGCCACATCGAGGGCATCAACGGCCACGTGGAAACCATTCAGGAGATGGCGAGCCTCATCGACGGCATCGCTTCCCAAACCAATCTCCTGGCCATGAACGCCGCGATCGAGGCGGCCCACGCGGGGGAGGCGGGCAAGGGCTTCTCCGTGGTGGCGGACGAAATACGCAAACTGGCGGAGGCCGCGGGCGAAAACTCCCGGAATATAAAGGCCAACCTTCAGGAGGTTCTCTCGAGCATCGTATCCGCGTCCGAGGCCCGGGGAAGGACCTCCCAATCCTTTTCCGCCATCCAGGAGGGGGTTCACTCGGTAAGCGGGAGCTTCGACGAGATCCTCAACGCGATCTCGGAGCTCCTGGAGGGGGGGAACCAGATCATGGAAGCCATGGTGGAGCTCAACGATTTCACCGTCGGGGTCACGGGCAAGACCCGGGACCTCCACGACCAAACCGCCCTGGTTTCCTCGACCGTCGCCGACGCCCGGGGCTCCGCGGAACTCACCGCCTCGAGCATTACCAGGATGGAGGTACACCTCGTGGACATTGAGGGAACCTTCGCGGAACTCAGGAACGCCTCGGAACGCATGGGCCGCATAAGCGCGAGCCTCGCCGAGGAAGTGAAGGACTACGTCCTCGAGAACGGCGAACGCTCTTGACAGGGCCGCGGTTATTCCGCTAGGATCGGCTCATACCCGGTACGCGGCACGGCGCCCGCGCGGGGACACTACAATGGCGTAGGATCACTTCAATGGAGGTTCCTATGGACGTAGTTGTCAACGCATCGACGCTCGACGCGCTCACCGTAGGGCTCGACACGGTTTGGGTACTTCTCTCGGCTTTCCTGGTTTTCTTCATGAATCTCGGTTTCGCCATGGTGGAATCGGGGCTCTGCCGCAGCAAGAACACCGTCAACATTCTCGCGAAAAACTTCATCGTCTTCGCCCTCGCCTCGATCTCCTTCTGGGTCATCGGCTGGGGTCTCATGTTCGGCAACGGAAACCCCTTCGTGGGGCTCACCAACCTGCTGTTCGCCAACGGCGGGGTGGATGAGGGCTTCGACGCCATCTCCTGGACCCGGGTTCCCTTCTGGGCAAAATTCATATTCCAGCTCGTATTCGCCGGTACCGCCGCGACCATAGTCTCCGGCGCCGTAGCGGAACGGATCAAGTTCCTTTCGTTCATCGTATTCGCCCTGGTGCTCGTGGGCCTTATGTACCCCGTGACCGGACACTGGATATGGGGCGGCGGCTGGCTCCAGAGCCTGGGCTTCTGGGACTTCGCCGGGTCCACGGTAGTGCATTCCGTGGGCGGCTGGGCGGCCCTGGCGGGCATCATCCTCCTGGGGCCCCGTCTCGGCAAGTACCGCGCCGACGGTTCCGTGAACCCCATCATGGGGCACAACATGTCCATGGTCACCCTCGGGGGGCTCGTGCTCTGGTTCGGCTGGTTCGGCTTTAACCCCGGCTCCACCATGGGCGTCGGGGACGGTTCCGCCATCGCCCACATCGCGGTTACCACCAACACCGCCGCCGCCACGGCCATTGTCGCGGCCACCGTCACCGCCTGGCTGACCGTCGGAAAACCCGACCTCTCCATGATCATCAACGGCGCCCTCGCGGGCCTCGTGGCGATCACCGCGGGCTGCGCCTTCGTGGACGTCGCCGGCGCCGCTATCATCGGCCTCGTAGCGGGCGTTCTCGTGGTGCTCGCGGTACCCACGTTCGACAAATTCAAGCTCGACGACCCCGTGGGAGCCCTCTCGGTCCACCTGGTGAACGGCGTCTGGGGAACCCTCGCGGTAGGCCTTTTCGCCATTGACGGGATCACCGGCAGCGCCACCGGAAACGGGCTTTTCGCCGGCGGCGGCCTCACCCTCCTCGGAGCCCAGGCCCTGGGCGTGGCCGCGGTGGGCGGATTCACCTTCGCGGTGGCCCTGGCGGTCTGGGGAATACTCAAGGCTGTCCTGGGCGTACGGGTTACCCGGGAAGAGGAACTCGGCGGTCTCGACCGCGGCGAGCACGGAGCGGAGGCCTACGCGGGCTTCCAGATCATCGACTAAGGGGAGGAAAGCATCATGAAACTGGTAGTTGCACTGATTCAGCCGCATAAGCTTGACGACGTGAAAAAGGCCCTCTTCGAGGCCAAGGTGACGAAGATGACCGTAAGCCCCGCCCAGGGCTGCGGCCAGCAGGCCGGCTACACCGAGGAATACCGGGGAACCATTACGGAGATCAATCTCCTTAAGAAGATCCGCCTGGACATCGCGGTGAACGACGATTTCGTGAAGCCCACGGTAGACGCCATCATCAAGGGCGCCCGCACCGGCAAGATCGGCGACGGAAAGATCTGGGTAACCACCCTGGACGAGTGCATCCGCATCCGTACCGGCGAGACCGGCAGCGACGCCATAGGCTAAACGCCTGCCGCCCCCTGAAACGCCGGTTTCAGGGGGCCTTTTTTTTCGCTCCCGGGGGGCCGGGCATTCCCCTACGTCGGGGTCAGAGCGCCTCCGGCACCGGCGGGTTTTTCCGCCCCCGGGGCCTCAGGGTATCGCCCTTAACGATCCAGGAAACGCCGAAATTGAGCAGCATGAAGCTTTCAAGCCAGAAGAAGACCCTGCTTTGCCTCACCGCGTCGGCGTCGAGAACCCGGGCCATGACAAGGGACTCGAAGAGGATCACCAGAAGGATGGAAACCAGGATGAGGATACCCGTTGTCCGGTATACCAGGTTCTGCCGGGCCTTGGCGGAACCCTTAGGAATCTTGACCCCCTTCTTCGTCTTGGTGAAGAGGAAGATGGACATCATGGCCAGAAGAAAGAAGAAGAGCCCCGCGTTGCCGAGATGTACCGTATCGCTCATTTCAGGCGGAAGCTGGAAGAGTCCCTGGGGGGTCTCCGAGAGGGGATAGCGGCAGGGGAAAAGGGCAACCCCTAGAGCCGCGAGGCCCGCCAGGGTCGTGACGATCCGGTCTCGGAAATCGTGCCCGTGATAGCTAATGAGAAAAAGCCCCATGGTAATCACAATTCCCGTGAAAACGTCGTGAACCGAGGAATAATAGTACATGCTGATCGAGTCGTAGTAGATGCGGTCCTGAGGATTCGGGAAAACCGCCGCCAGGAAACACACCGCCGGCAGGGCCAGCCCGAGAATCCCTATGAAGCGCCGCATGGCCAGGTACGAGAGCACGATGCTCCTGTTTCTCGTACCGAGCCAGGCTGAAACCCGCTCATGCCACCGCTGACCCGCCTCTTTTTTACTCATTTTTTTCCCCCTCGAGGGCCCTCGGGCCCAATTACGCATGAAAAGAGTATACGGCCCCTTCTCCTTTTTTGACAGGGGAAACCCAAAGCGTTACGCTCAGGTAAAAAGGAGTTGCCACCATGATTTCCATTACCGGCGTTACCAAAACCTACGATACGGGAATGCAGCGGGTAGAGGCCCTGAGGGGGGTCTCCCTGGAGATCGCCCAGGGGGAATTCCTGGCCCTGGCGGGCCCTTCGGGATCCGGCAAGACTACCCTCCTCAACCTCATAGGGTGCCTCGATTCGGTCACCTCCGGGACCATCCTCATGGACGGGGAGCCCCTGTCTTCCCTGGGGCAAAAGGAGCGCAACCGGGCCCGGCAAAAGAAGATCGGCTTCGTCTTTCAAAGCTATAACCTCATACCCGTTCTCAGCGCCCGGGAAAACGTGGCCCTGGCGCTCCAGCTATTCCGGGGAATCACGGACAGGGAGATCGACCGGCGGGTCATGGAGATTCTCGCGGAAGTAGGCCTTGCGGGCCTCGAGGACCGCAAGCCCATGGAGCTTTCCGGGGGGCAGCAGCAGCGGGTTTCCGTGGCCCGGGCGCTGGTGAAAAAGCCGCCCCTGGTGCTCGCGGACGAACCCACCGCGAACCTGGACTCCCGCACGGGCGAGGAGATTCTCGCACTCATGGAGGGGCTCAACCGGGTTCACGGGACCACCTTCATCTTTTCAACCCACGATCCCATGGTCATGAGCCATGCCCGCCGGCAGGTCAGGCTCCACGACGGCGCCGTGGTATCCGACGGGGAGAACAGGTCATGACCCTCGCGTCCATGGCCTTCCGGAACATCTTCCGGTACCGGAGAAGGAGCTTCATCACCGCCGTCGCCATCGCCTTCGGGGTTATGATGACCCTGGGCATGGACGGGCTCCTCATGGGCGCCCAGGAGGAATCGGCCCGGAACATCCGGGACTTCGAGACGGGGGACGCCATGATCTACCCCGAGGACTACTTCGAGAACCGTCTCTTCCTGCCCTTCGACGCATTCCTGGAAAGCGCGGACCGGCAGTCGATAGAACGGGCCCTCGCGGAAGCCCCCGGAGGGGCCGTGCCCTCGGCGCCCCGGGTTAACCTCGCGGCGGAACTCTTCTTCAACGAGGACTGGTTCGCCGTCTCGGGCTCAGCCTCCGCCCGGCTTACGGCGGTGGACAGCCTTCGGGACGCCGGCGTCTTCCGCATATCCGACTCGGTGACCGAGGGGAGATGGCTCGGGAAGGGGGACGAGGGAATAGTTCTCGGCGGCTGGCTCGCGGACGACATCGGGGCCGAGGTGGGCTTCTGGATCACCGTGGAATGCCGGGGCCGGGGAGGCTTTTACCAAACCTTTGACGCCCCCGTGGTGGGAATAGCCCTCACGGACGATCCCTACGTGAACCGCTCCGCCGTCTTTATGGACCTCGACAGGGCGGACTCCCTCCTCGCCCTCGACGGCGCCGTGACGGAGTACGCCCTCCGCCTGGGCCCCCCCGCCTCGATAGGCCGCAGGGCCCGGGAGATGAAGCGCCTGCTCCCGGCTTACGCGGACCGGCTCTTTACCTGGGACCGGGTAGCGGAGGACGCGGTGAAGCTCACCAAGGCGAAAAGCGGGGGCTCGAAAATCTACCTCTTTTTCATCTTCGTCATCGCCGCGGTGGGAATCACCAATACCATGCTCATGGCGGTAATGGAACGAAAGGCGGAGATTGGGATGATGCGGGCCCTCGGCTACGATACCCTCTCGATCCGCTGGGTCTTCCTCGTGGAGGGCTTCGGCATCGGTCTCCTGGGGGCCGCCTTCGGCCTGGCGGGGGGACTCCTCATGAACTGGTACATGGCCGTAAAGGGGATCGACTTTTCCTTCATGCTCCGGAACATGGACGTAGGCTACCGGCTCACGGGGGTGATGCGCTCGAGCTGGAACCTCAGGGGAATCCTTTCGGCGGTAGTCCTGGCGCTGGTCATCTCGACCGCCGCGGCCTGGTTCCCCTCGGGGAAGATCCTGAAGTCGGAGGTTTCCGACATTCTCCGCAGTCCCTAGGAGGTTCCCCATGAAACTGATGAACATGGCCTGGAGAAATCTCTGGCGCAACCGGGGCAGGACCGTGCTGTCCGCCTCGGCCATCTTCACCGGCGCCCTGGTGATAACCCTCCTGGTCGGCTTCGAGCGGGGCTTCGTGGAAGACACCATATCGAACGTGACGGGAAACCTCACGGGGCAGGTTCGCGTCATGAACGGGGAATACGTGAAAAACGAGCGGGTTTCGCCCCTCCAGTACCACCTTGCCGATACGGAAGG
>QKDA01000224.1 GCA_003246765.1 Spirochaetales bacterium
CCAATCTTCATGCCCTCCCGGGAAGCGGCGTCCCCTCGGGCCGTCTTTGACCGGGCTTCCCCGGCGAGAGAGAGAGCCAAAATCGCCAAAAGCAGGACTAGAAAGCCCGCGACGGAGATAATCACCGCCCACAGATGGGTTTCGACGAACTCCATGACGCGGGTTTGAAGGCTCATTCGTCCGCCGTACTCCTCGTTCTTTTCGGGGGATGGGGAGGTATCACCACGTTGTCCTCCGGTTCCACGTCCTCTTCCTCGAAATTTTCAATATCTGGAAGGGTTTCGAGCTTTCCGTCCTTCTCGTTTTCGAGCCGGATGGTTATGACCTTCGTCACCCCCGATTCTTCCATGGTCACGCCGAGCATGGTACCCGCCCCCATGACGGTTTTCTTGTTATGGGTGATTACGATGTACTGGCTTACGTTTGCGAACTCCCTGAGGGCGGTTACGAAGCGGGTCACGTTTTGCTCGTCCAGGGCCGCGTCGATCTCGTCCAAAAGACAGAAGGGAGAGGGCTTGACCATATAGGTCGCGAAAAGGAGGGCCACCGCGGTCATGGATTTCTCCCCGCCCGAGAGGAGGCTGATGTTCTCGAGCTTTTTCCCGGGAGGCTGCGCGAAGATGTCGATTCCCGACTCCAGGACGTTCGAGGGATCCACCAGGCGAATTTCCCCCCTTCCGCCGCCGAAGAGCCTGCGGAACATGTTGTGGAAATTCTTCTTGATCATGTTATAGGTAGCAAGGAACAGCTCCGTGGACTCGGCCCGGATCTCCTCGGTGATTCGCCGCAGGTCGTCCCGGGCCTTTTGCAGGTCCGCGATCTGGGATGTGAGGAAGTCGTACCGTTCCTTGGTCTCGGCGAATTCCTCCACCGCCATGAGATTCACGCTGCCGAGATCCTTGAGTTGCTGCCGGGACGCGGCAAGCCGTTCGCGAAGGTCTCCGGCGGGAGCGGAGATCTGGAACATCCTCTCCTCGAACTCCATAAGGTCCCGGGAATGGGTTTCCCGAAAGTTTTCCTTGATATTCCTTATCTCGGTCTCGCTCATGGCGAGATCCATATGGAGCTTCTCCAGTTGGGACTGAACCTTGCCCATTTCGGCGGTCCGGGCTTTCAAGCGGTCCTGTTTGGAGGAAACGTCGCTGTTTTTGGAGGTTATGTCGGTCTCGAGCTTCTCCAGCTCCGCCGTGAGGGTCCTGCCCTTATACTCGATGGCCGAAAGCTCGCTCTCAATCTCGGCAACCTGTTCCCGTATGTCCTCAAGGCGCTTTTGCTCGGAAAAGAGCTCGTTCTCCAGCTCCCGCAGGGACGCTTCCTGGGAAGCCAATTCCCGGCGGATGAGGCGGGCCTGTTCCTCCGCGGCCTCCCCTTGGGTTTTCATCTGAACCCGGTTGAGCCTGAGGCTTTCGAGGGTCTTTCGGTAGTCGTCCATTTTCCGCACGAGTTCCACGTTCTCCGCCTTGAGAGCGGAAATGGATTCCCGGAGAGCCTCGATGGAGGAGCGGTTTTCCGCGATCTTGGCGTCGATGACCCGTTTTTTGGTGATTATGCCCTCGGGGGAGAGGAACTCGTCGATGAACCCTGGGGTAGTGCCCCGATAGGTCCTGATGCTTTCCTCGAGCCTGCCGAGAAGCCTGTCCAGTTCCGCGAAGGAAGCCACGGCGTTGTCCGCGAATTTTTTCACGTCCGCCGGGGAGGGGGCGTGCAGCTGGGCGAAGTCGGAGAAGATGTTCCTGCGGCCCGAGACAAGCACCTTGAGCTGCGAAACCGCCTCGTCCACGCCCGCGGAGGCGTCGCCGTGGGCTCGGGAGGAATACCCCGCGTCCCGGAGCTTTCGGTCAAGTTCGGTGACGATATCCTCGGTGATGGACTGGAGCTCCGCTTCCATGCCCGAGCGGGCGGCGTCAAGGTCCAGGATGGACGCCTCGTGGCGGGCCGCCTCCCGGTCGTTTTCGGATATCCGGTTTCCCGCCACCGCGATGTTATCCTCGAAGGAGGTGATGTTTTTCTCTATTTCGCCGAGCCGCTTGGCAAGGTCCCGGACGATCTCGTCCTGGCCGTCCGCGTCATCCCGAAGGCTCTCGACCCGGTTTTCAACGGCCTGCTTGCGGCCTTCCAGCTGGGCCAGCTTGGACTTTACCTCGTTTTGCCGCTCCACGAGCAGCCGGGCCTGCTTGTCTTTCTCGTTCTTCTCGACCGCCAGGCCGTAGATCTGCTTTTGAAAGTCGACGAGCCGCTCTTCCATGGCGTTGACCACGTCCATATTTTCTTCGAGGGAGGCGTTGATTCCGTCGATCTCTTCCTTGATGGAATCCCTCTTCGTGCGGATTTCCTCGATATCCGAGCTGCGGCGGTCCCGGTCCTGGGTGAAGCCCTTGAGGCGCAGGAGCTGAATGTCGAGCTCGCTTTCGAAGATTTGCTCCCGAAGGGCGCGGTACTTGACGGTTTTGTCGGCCTGAACCTTCAGGGTATCGTAGGAGCGCTTTACCTCGCCGAGGATGCCCTCGATCTGGCGCATGTTTTCCTCGGTCTTCTCCAGTTTACGCTCCGCCTCGGCGCGGCGCACCTTGAAGCGGGTGATCCCCGCGGCTTCCTCGAAAATATAGCGACGTTCTTCGGGTTTACTCGAGAGGATCTGGTCGATCTTGCCCTGCTCCATCACGGAGTAGGCCGCCTTACCGACGCCCGTATCCCAAAACAACTCCCGGATATCCTTGAGTTTTACAGGGGTATTGTTGATGTAGTATTCGCTTTCCCCGGAGCGGTAGAGGCGGCGCTTAATCGCTATCTCGCTCATCTCCAGGTTAAGGAGGCCGTTCTCGTTGGCGATGGTGAGGGTTACCTCCGCCACTCCCAGGGCCTTGCGGGACTCGGTTCCGTTGAAGATCACGTCTTCCATCTTGTCGGCCCGCATGGCCTTGGAGGCCTGCTCGCCGAGAACCCATTTCACCGCGTCCACGACGTTGCTCTTGCCGCAGCCGTTAGGCCCGAGAAGGGCGGTGATACCGTCGGAGAATTCTATGCGCGTGCGGTCGGCGAAGGATTTAAAGCCGAATATCTCGAGACTTTTAAGAAACACTTAACGTTGGCCCCTTGGTCATATCCCATGAAAATCAAGGTATACTTTACCCCACCGCCCCCCTGCGGGTCAATGGAAATCGGGTTTAAGTTCCCCGCCCCTCTTTCCGTCAAATAAGGTATGGATACTACGGTTCTGCTTTACGGCCTTTCCAGGGACACCCACTCGGCCCTGGTGTGCGCCCTGCGGGCCCGGGGATTCCGCCTATTCATGACGGGCAATCTCACGAGGCTTCATCAAATCGTCGAATCCCGCAGGGTGGACGCCCTGTTCATCGACGGAAAGACCTGCCCGTCGGAAACGCCGACGGAGACGGGTCTCATATGGGTTCAGGAATTTCCTATGCTTACGGTAATCCTCGAGCCAAGGGATAACCGCAGCGGCTATACCATGCTTTCCGGCCCCCCGGGCCTTGGTTCTCAGGAAAAAAAACGTAAAGACAGGCTCCTGGCAGGCATTAAGTCGATTATGGAAGAAGCGGAAGGGGCGCAAAAAACCGGGGATAAGGGAAGCATTTCGGGCGATTCTTACCCGGCACGATCGCCGCGAATAGCCCAGGCCGAGATCCCGCCGCTTCCCCTCCGTTTCACGGCCCTGGGTCTTCACCGGAAAATGGGAGGATTCCTATCCCTCATCGAGGCCGCTGGCAGCGAAGGCATTGACGCAAGGGAGCTGGAAGCGAAGATATGGCCCTATCCGGGACGAAGCCGGCGAAAAGACGCCCAAATATACGTCTCGAAAATAAGAAAACGGCTCGACTCCCTGGAGCCGAACCGTTTTTCTATTATTTTCGATAAGGGGCGCTACCGTTTAGTCGAGGCCGGGATGGCCCCGGCCCCCTGACGACTGGCTACTTGCCGAGAACGGAAGAAATTCGCTCCAAAACCTTCTTTCTGTCCAGGGGCTTCACGATGTAGTTCTTGGCTCCCAACAGCAAGGCCTTTTTAACGAGCTCTTCCTTGCCCAGGGCGCTGATCATCACCACCTTCGCGTTCTTGTCAAAGGCCATGATCTGTTCCAGGGCGGTAATGCCGTCCATCTTCGGCATGGTTATATCCATGGTTACCAAGTCCACATTGGGACACAGTTCTTTGTATTTCTCCAAACCGTCGAGGCCGTCGGTGGCGGTGGCCACTACGTCGTATCCCTCGCTGGTCAGAATCTGGCCGATTTGCTTAGCCACGAACATCGAATCGTCGACTACCAGTACCCGATACGGGGAGCCGTCGGCCTTGAGTCCCTCGGGAGCGCGCTCGTTGATTGACGGAAAATCCTGTTTCGATATCATATCCTACCCCTTATCTCACATTCGATCCCGAATTGCGACGTTAACCTCAACGCGGCCCTGGCTGGTTTCCATGGGTACGATGAGAGCCTCAACCTCATGATCGGATATTTCCATATTTTCTCCGGTGAAAATAGCCGGCGGCGTCAGGTCGAAGCGAAAACCCAGATCGTGCAGCTTCGTGACAGCCTGGGCGGTAATCAAGTTCGCCAATTCCGTGATTGTCGCCTTCGCAAGCTCGTCGAAGGACTTGAGCTCCTCGTCGTTCATCTTCGAGGCTATCTTCATGGCGGTTACGAGCTCCATGTCAAAGATGACACGGCCCTCCACGTCCCCGGCAAGACCCACGAGGGCGGCCACGCCCATCACCGGCATCGAGGTGGATTTCAGGTACAGCTCCCCCCTGCGGATTTGCCCGCCCAATACCTCAGAAAGGATGTTGTATGCCGCCTCGACAAACGGATTAATATACTCTACTCGCATCGGTTTCTCCTTACTGCCTTTCGCCTATTCCTTCCCAAAAACCACGACCTTTCCCTCTACGGACCTTGTCCAGCCGCTGTGCTGCGGCATGGCCTCGTTCGCGCCGAGTAGTACGATCCCGTTATCCTTCAGTTTCTCCGTGATATCCGCCATCATGCTCGCCTGCTGCTTGAGATTCATGAAAGAAAGCACGTCCCGCACCACGATGACGTCCATGGGGGGAACTGCGTTTTGATTCGTGCAGTCATGATACTCAAACAGGATCATGTCCTTTATGGTTTGATTAAAGCTCCACGCGCCGCCCACGCCCTGTACCAGCCAGGGCTTATAGCGGGGAGAAACCTGCTGGGGATCCACGGAAAGCATCGGGGCGTTCGAGATGGAGAGCAGGTCCGAGTCGTTCGCGTATATTCGTATCCTGGCATTGGGATACTTTTCCTTCATCGCCACCGCTATGCTGTAACTCTCATGCCCCTTGGCGCAGCCGATGTTCCACACGTTGATCTGCTTGGCCTGATTTTGGGGAAGAAGCCTTTGGAAGGCCGAAACGTAAGCGTCGCCCCAAAAGGCGCCCGTATCGGGGGAATAGAAGGTCTCGAGGTACTGCTTGGCGTCCTCTTCGCCCGCGAACTGAACGTCCGCGCCGCCGCGGATCTGGCGCCATTCCTCAAGCCGGGCGTTGACCCAACGGTCATTGATATGGGAGACGTGGAAACGGCCCAGGGACGCCAGTGTATCGGTGACAAAGGAGAGATCGATGCTCTCGCGGGTTGCCGCCTGGGGGCTCACGGTCTCGGTAGCGAGCTTCTCCTGTACCTCCTGAACCTTTTCCGCCTCCGCGGCCTTGGCCCTGGAACCGAAGATGCGGCTCACCTCAAGGAGGATATAAAGCCTGCCCTGATTCTCCACTACCCCGTGAATATACTTGATATTGATATCCCCGAAGATGGGATGGGGGGGCTGAATGGTGCTCCGGGAGATTCCGATGACCTTATCGATGGCGTCCACCACGATGCCGAAGGTCTGGTCCTCCACGTTGATGATGATCATGTTCTCGAGGGCGTCCGCTTCCCGGGCCTTCACGGGAATGTTGAAGAAGATGCGGAGGTCGATGATCGGTATGATATCGCCGCGAAGGTTATAGACCCCGAGCAC
>QKDA01000100.1 GCA_003246765.1 Spirochaetales bacterium
TCGTTCGCGGTGGCCCCGGAGACCTGCTCCCTCCCGTTGACGACAACCCTGGTTCCCGTGGCGGCGTAGGTCGCTACCAAGTCCTGGGCCTCGGCCCCGCTCGGCAGGGTTACCGTGATGGTTCCCTCGTCGGCGGACTCGGATTCGGCGATGACGCCCCGCGCGCCCAGAGACTCGAAGGAAAAGGCGGTAATGTCCTTTTTCGATTCCGGCTGGGGCAGTTGGGCCAGCGTACAGCCCGCCGCAAAGAAGCAGAGCGCCGCGAACCCGGCTAGAGTCAGTAACTTTTTTATTGTGCCCGCCTGCGCAGCGCCCGCCGCCTGAACGGCGCCCGCTGCCTGAACGGAATTCTTGTCAGTGTGGTATAACTGTGACATGGGTCCCTCCTCTAGGAATGTGAACACTTCCCTTGCAATTCCCATGCCAGCTCAAAAAAAAAGAGTCGCGGCCCCTAAAGCCTTATTTTTCAAGCATGCTGGACGGGGGTGCCCGCGGCGGGGAAGCGCCGGGGGGGACAGAATTGTAATCCGATTACGAAACGGTAAAAAAACCCGGGCTCCCAGGAAATATCCTTCCGGCGGGGGTATACTGGAGCTATTTATCGTTATGGAACTTATAAAGATGTGCCGCGGAGGACCCTTATGAATGACTCTCTTGCCCACAGCCTTCGAAGGCTCTCTGCCCTGGTCCCGGCATTACTCTGGTTTACCGCGCCCTTAAGCGCCCAGCCCTCCCGGGCAACCGCCGTTCTGGACTTTTTCGGCGCGAGCAGCGCTCAGGGAGTCGCCCCCCTATTGGTGCACTTTTCCCCGGACCTGGCGGCCCCCGGGGCTGACCCCCTGGCTTTTCACGTCCTTGACTATACCTGGGACTTCGGGGACCCTTCGAGCGGCCTGTGGGGGACTACCTCCCTGCCGAAGAATTCCGCCAAAGGGCCCGTGGCGGCCCACGTTTTCGATAATCCGGGGACCTACAGGGTGCGCCTTACCGTCAGGGACTCCTCCGGGGCCTCGGGGGTCCGCGATTTTACCGTCACCGTTCAGGATCCGGACAGGGTTTACGCGGGCATGAGAACCACCTGCGTCAACCCTATCGGGGACAGCGACTTTGACGGCGCCCCCCCAGGCGCCCGCCTTGTCGCCACGGACGACCTTTCCTCCGTAATCGAGTTCGCCTCCCCCGGATCGCGCCTCCTATTCAAGCGCGGCGCTTCATGGACCACAAAGGGCATCGAGGACTGGACCATCGCCCGGGGTCCGGTTACCATCGGCGCCTACGGCCGGGGGGTGAATCCCGACGCCTTCGGGATCTTCCAAAACGCCCCGAAGATCACCGTTGTCACCGGGGACTTTCTTCCCCTGGACCGCAAAGGGGACCTGCGGGTGATGGACCTTAACCTTGAGAACCCTGCCCGGAACGCCGGCTTCACCACGGGAGCCACCGATTTCTCCCGCATCCTGCTCTACCGGCTCAAGGTAACCGGCTTCGGCACGGGAATCGGCTGGAGCCACTGGAATAATCCCGACGGCAGAACCCAGATAGACGCCATGGGAATCGTGAGCTGCGACGTGTCCGACTCCGACAGCAACGTGGCCTATATCGGGGGCGAGCGGCTTACGGTCCTGGGGAACCGCTTCCGGAACGCCCGGCAGTCCCACGTGGTCCGGGTATGGCAGGCTTACCGGGCGGTCATCGGCGGGAACCTCGTGTCCGGATCGAGCCTCGACAGCGACACTGGGCGGCAGGCCCTTAAGCTGCACGGCCCGGACGAGAAGGAAGTGTCCTCGAAGGGATGGGACCGCCTCGTGCGCCGCACGGAGTTCACCGTCGTTTCGGACAACCTCTTCGGGAGCTCCGGCCCCTGGCCCGTGTCCCTGGGTCCCCAAAACGACGCCTCTGACGAGAGGCTCTCCAATATCATCTTCGAGCGCAACCGTTACGCGGGCGAATACGGCCAACGGAGCGGCGCGTCGCTTCCCCTGGACACGGCCTTCCTCTTTTGCGGCCGGCAGCTCACGGTTCGGAACAACGTGATCGACGCCTCCAATTACGGCAAGTATTTTACCGGAATCCTCGTCCGCTCGTCCGCCGCGGCCCCGGCGCCCAAGGACGTATGGATCTACCACAACACCGTTTATAAAACCGGCAGTTCCCGGGGTGAGTCCTGGGCCGCCGTCAGCGTAGAAAGGGGCGCGGAAGGGGTTACCGTCAGGAATAACCTCGCGGTCTTCCCCGCGGGCGCGGAGGGAAACGTAGCGGTGCTCGACCGGGGGAAGGGGACCGTCCAGGGGGGGAACCTCCTGAACGGTCAGGTTTCCTTCGTCAATCCCGACGACCGGGATCCCCTGGCCCGTTCTTTCGCCCTGAAGGCGGGCTCCGCCTCCGCGATAGACGCGGGGGTGCGCCTCGACTCGGCGTACGAGGACTATTCCGGAAAGCCCCGGGCCTTCGGCTCCGGGTTCGATATCGGCGCCCACGAGTACCGGGTGCCTTAAATAAAGCTAGTAAGCAAAAAAACATACAGCGGGGAACAGACATGCCTGAAAACGAAAACGAAAAGTTAAGGATTCTATTGATTGCCGAAACCGCCAACAGCCAATGGGTGAGCGTGCCCCTGGTCGGCTGGTCCCTGGCGGACGCCCTGCACAGGGCTGAAAGGGTTCACGTGATTACCCAGGTCCGCAACCGGCAGTCTTTCCTGGACAACGGGTACCGGGAAGGGGTCGATTTTACCTCTATCGATTCGGAAAAGGTTGCCCGTCCGATATGGAAGCTCTCCAACCTGGTAAGGGGCGGGGAGGGAAAGGGATGGACCACGGCTATGGCCTTTTCCCTGCTCAGTTACTATTACTTTGAGCACCTGGTGTGGAAACTCTTCAAAAAAAGGATTCGGGACGGGGAGTTCGACATAGTGCACCGCATTACGCCCTTAAGCCCGACCCTTCCGAGCGTCCTGGCCAAGAAGTGCCGAAAGGCGGGCGTCCCCTTCGTCATAGGTCCCCTGAACGGCGGCGTTCCCTGGCCCCGGGGCTTTGACGCCTCCCGCCGCAAGGAAAAGGAATGGCTTTCCTACATCCGGGACATGTACAAGCTCATGCCGGGATACGCCTCCACCCTCAAATACAGCAATGCATTGATCCTGGGCTCCAGCTTCACCAAAAGCAAGATTCCCGCCCGGTACCAGGCAAAAAGCGTCTTTATGCCCGAGAACGCCATCAACCCCGCGGACTTTAGCGCCCGCGTCCCTTCCGGGGCCGCCTCTGCCGCCTCCGCGCCGCTTCGGGCCTGTTTCGTGGGCAGGCTCGTTCCCTACAAGGGCCCCGACATGCTCCTCGAGGCGGCCTTGCCCTTCCTCAAGGACGGACGAATGGGGATCGACATAGTCGGCGACGGGCCCCTCATGGAAGAGCTGAAGGCCATGGTGGAGGAACGGGGAATCTCTTCCCGGGTTAGGCTCCTCGGCTGGGTAGAGCATTCCAAGGTTCAGGAGGTCATGCGGGAATCCTCGATCCTGGCCTTTCCGAGCATTCGGGAATTCGGCGGCGGCGTGATACTCGAGGCCATGGCGGTGGGCCTGGTTCCCGTGGTGATGGACTACGCCGGCCCCGGCGACCTGGTGGATTCCTCGGTGGGTATCAAGGTTCCCATGGGGGAGCGGTCTTCCATCGTCGCCGCCTTCCGCGGCATCTTCGCTGAGATACTCGAGGGGCGCCACGATCTGGAAAGGCTCGCGGAGGCCTCGGTCAAGCGGGTCCGCGACTACTACACCTGGGACAAGAAGGCGTCCCAGGTACGTGAGGTTTACCGCTGGGTACTCGGCAGGGGCGGGGAGAAACCGGATCCCTTCGGCGGTGATACGCGTCGATAGCCCATGAAAGGAATTTAAAAAGGAGCGATCCATGGCACCACAAAGCGAGCAGCCCCGCTTCCCCCAGCTGGACGGTTTACGGGCGATCGCGGTTCTCGCCGTCTTCATTTCGCACTTTGGGTTGGGGAGCCGCCTGGTTTGGCTGCAGGAGCTCCTTGACTGGGGGCACCTGGGGGTAAGGCTCTTCTTTGTCCTCAGCGGTTTCTTGATAACCCGCATACTGTTAAAGGGAAAGGACGCGGTCGAGTCCGGTCAGATGACCTTCTCCCGCTCGATGCTTTACTTTTACGGACGAAGGTTCCTGCGTATCTTCCCGATTTACTACCTGACTCTCATCGTCGCCGGGATTCTCGACGTTCAGGGCATCCGCTCCGTCCTGAATTACCATTTCTTCTACCTTTCGAACCTGACCGGGGCGATCTTTCAGCTCACCGAGGGCGGTCAGTATATCCTGAAGAACCCCGTATCGGCGCACTTTTGGTCATTGGCCGTGGAAGAGCAGTTTTACCTCCTGTGGCCGGTAACCTTGATGCTGGTTCCGAGGCGGCACGTGGTCAAGGCCGTGGTCATCGGAATTTCCTGCGCCTTCCTGTGGAGAATCCTCTCCCTGGCCTTTGTCTCGGATATACCGAGCCAAAGCGTCCTGGCCTGCGTGGATACGCTGGGAGCGGGGGCGCTTCTCGCCGTATTCGAAAAGCGGTGGATACCCCTTCGTTTCGCGTGGCGGTCTAAGGGGGGCATCGCCCTCGTTCTGGGCCTAACGCTCCTCGCGGGCGTGACGGTCCTAAAGTCCCTGGGGATAGCCTATCGTCCCCGCATGATCGTCCTCGACACGGCGGAAGCGGCGGTCTTCTTTTTCGTGGTGGCCTTCGCGGCCTCGGGTTCCTCCGGGGTTGCCGGAAAGGTCCTCAACTCCAGGGTCCTTCGCTATCTGGGCAAGATCAGCTACGGCATGTATATCTACCACGCCTTCATGTCCCACCTTCAGGAATGGCTGTTCGAGCGTTTGGGCCTTCCACCCCTCGGAGACACCTTGGGCCGGACGGTTATCCTTTCGTGCCTGACCGTCGCCTTCGCCTCCGTGTCCTGGTACGCCGTCGAAGTTCCCCTCAACCGCCTCAAGGCCCGAATACCCTCCTCATCGGCGTAGGATTCCGCTTTATCTTCGCCGGAAAAAGGGTAATAATCGGGGTATGAAGACGCCACGAAAGAAAGAAAGCGCGGCCCATAAAAGGCTCGCGGAGGAACTCGTTTCCCTCCTGCCCGATCTCGACGAAGAGGGGCTCGCCTTCCTCGTCGAGCAGGCGCGGGTTCACCTTTACAACATGGAGGTGGACAGGCTCTCCCGGGAGGCGCCTCCCCGGGAAGACGCTCCCGGGAAGTCCCGCGCCGCCGCCGGCGAACCTGCCGTCGGCGGTCCGTCCGCCGGGCCGGCCAACTTCAGGATCGACCGATCCGCCAGCGGCACCTCCTATCACCTGATCTCCGGGGGGAATTGGAAAATGTACAACGAGGCCGAGATGATGCGCATCGTCAAGATCGCCTCGGGCCCCGGGAGCGAGAGGGAGGCCGCCCCCAGGCTCTACGCCTGGTTCGAGCGGGAACGTCCCGACACCTTCGCGGACCTGGGAATTACCGGCCCCGCGGATTCGCGCATGGCGGAACTCGTCCTCTTCCTGCGCTCCAAGTTCGCCATAAAGACGAAGCCGTGAACCCCTTCCTGGAAGACATGGCGGCTCTCCTCGGCGGCCCCCTGCCCCGGGTAGAGCGGTTTGACTACCGGCACTTCGGCTGTCTCTGTGAAGGGGAGGATATCGTCGAGGTCCGCCTCAACAACAAGGGGCTTGAGGTATTGCCGCCCTCGATCGGGACCCTCTCCCGCCTGAGGCGGCTCGACCTTAACCGCAACCGGCTGAGCTCCCTGCCGCCCGAGCTTTTCGCCCTGCCCCGGCTGGAATCCCTCTCGCTTATCGACAACCGGTTCGCCGCCCTTCCCGACGGGATGCGCGGCCTCTCGGGCCTGAGGAGCCTCAACCTGAGCGGGAATCCCCTCGGGGAGTTTCCCCCCTGGCTTCGCGAAAAGACCGGCCTGGAGGAACTCGTGCTTGCCCGCAT
>QKDA01000206.1 GCA_003246765.1 Spirochaetales bacterium
AGGGCTCAAACTCGCCGTTTTGCATGAATAAGGCGGCGCAGGCGGAGTTGATGAAATTGGCCGAGGCGATGAGGTAGTGGAAGGAATCCTCCCGGACGATGGAGGCCCCGAGATCCGCCAGATAATGGTCCATGGTAGACTCGTAAAAGGAGCGCATCTGTACCCAGAAGGAATCCCCCAGGGTAGAAAGCCGGGCGGTCTCGCGCCGGAGCCAGTCGGAACGCTCAAAAAGGGGCTTGCAGTGCACCAACCGATAGAAAACGTAGGTTCCGCTGTCCCGGATCTTCCACAGGTCGCTTCCCGAGCGGAGGGCTATCCCCGTGAGTTCCTCGATGCGGGTAACGGATTTATACTCGATGCGAACCGGAAGCTCCCCGACCAGGAATCGGTCTTTTGTGCCCGTGGGGGAGGTTTCAAAAACCGAATGGGGAGGAAAGGAAGACTCCCGTTCCGACGCGGGGGGAACCGCGGCGCTTACGTACACGTCCAGAATAAGCGCGAAATAGGGATCCAGGGTATCCGCGGCCGCCGCCTCGTTGAGGCACACCGCTTCCACCGACTCCCAGGCTGAAATGGCCTGGACGAGCCGTTCCGCCAGCTCCCGAACCTTCGGTTTCATGCTATACTTCATGGGAGTATACTACCATACCCCACGCGGATTGGAAACCGGAAAATGAATGCCCCCCAGGAAATAAGGCTAGAGGCCCTCTTTTTACACGACACCCAGACGGCGCAGCTCTGCCGCGCCCAGGCCCTGCTTACGCGGCGGGCGGCGGCCCTGGGGCTGGGAGAACGACTCCCCTTCCGCTTTGCGCCGCCCTTTTGCCCCCTGACCCCGGGAACCCCTCTTCGGGGAGGGCGGCTCCGCCTCAAGGAACCCCGGGAAAAAGACGGATGGATTCTCATGGAAGCCGAGCTTCCCGCCCTGGAGAACGCGGATGACAGCGGTCCCCTCAGCCCGGAGGCGGGGGCGCGGCCCGGGCCGTCGGGCTACCCCTCCCTGCCGGGCTACCCTCCCCTGCCGGGTTTTCCCGCCTTTGTCCTGGGCTACTTCGGAACGCGGGCCTCCGAACTCCTGGCCGCCCCGGGGCTTTCTGAAATCCTCCCGGGTGAGTTTTCCGTACGGGCCTGGTACCGTGCGGAGCTTCGCGTCCGTATCTCCGAACCCGGAAGCGGATGCGCCTCGGCGGAGTGGGAGATCGGCCCGCCCCGCTGGTACAAGGCGGCGCAATGACGGACCTTCCCTTCCTCCAAACCCTTGCCCTGGTATGCCCCCTGGTTTTTTTGGCGGGATTCGTGGACTCCATCGCCGGCGGGGGCGGCGTGATTTCCCTGCCCGCCTACCTCGCGGCGGGACTCCCGCCCCATATAGCGGCGGGCACGAACAAGTGCTCGGCCATGTTCGGAACCTCCGCGGCGGCCTTCAAGTACCGTAAAAGCGGGAACATGCGCGCCCGGGAGGCTGCGGCCGCCGCCGCGGCGGCCCTTCCCGGCGCCTGGGCCGGAACCCGCACGGCCCTGCTCCTCTCGCCCCAGGCGCTTCGCCTCGCCATGCTCGCCGTCATCCCCATGGTAGCCCTCTTCATGGCCTTTCGGGGCAAAACCTGGGACACCGAGGGGAGAAAGGGCCTTCCCCAACGCTTTCGCGAACGTTACCCGGACAGGGAAAGGGCCGCGGTGATCCTGGAGCTTCTCATCCCCGCGGGCATCGGCTTTTGCGTCGGGGTATACGACGGTCTCATCGGGCCGGGAACGGGAACCTTTCTCATTCTGGCCTTCGGGGGGCTTCTGGGCCGTAGCCTGGTGGTTTCCTCGGGGAACGCCAAGCTCGTGAACCTCGCCTCGAACGTGGTCTCCGGAATCGTTTACCTCGTATCGGGCAAGGTTTGGCTGACCTTGGCCCTTCCCGCGGCCCTGTCTAACCTGGCGGGGGGATGGCTCGGTTCCCACATGGCAATCCGCGGGGGAGTCAGGGTTATCCGCCCGGTGATGCTGGCCGTGCTGGCCCTCCTTTTCGCGAAGATCGCCCTAGACGCCTTTTAACCCTTTTCTCATCGCGTTTTCATCGTTCCGAAACGGCGGCGGGATATGCTGAGGGCCATGACCTACGCCACCCACCGTTACCTGGGAGAGCTCCTGTATCCGGAGCTCTGCGCGGGATGGAACGTCCGCCTCAACGAGGAAGCCTTCCTCTACGGCTGCGTCAAGCCCGACGTGTCCAGCCTATTCATCAGGCACCCCCACTTCTGGAAGCTGTCCAAAGGGTACGCGTTCCGGCTGATCGAGGACCTGACGAGCCGCAGGCTCAAACCCGGGAAGGCCCACAGGCGTTTCAGCGAGGATCTCGGCATACTCCTCCATTACGTGGCGGATTTTTTCACCGCCGTCCACAACCTGTCACCGAATCCCATCCGGGATCACCTCGAGTTCGAGCGTCAGCTCCACGGGCTTTTCCTAGCGGAGGCCGGGCCCGAAACGATAGGGGGATTCTTCACGTTTAGGGGGGAGGTTCCCTCCGCGGCGGCCGCGATTCGGGGGGAAATCGCCGAACGGCACCGGCGTTACGCGCCGGACCGAACCCGGCCGGACCGGGATTTGAGGGAGATCCAGGGGGCCTGCGTCTTCGCCGCCGCGGCGGTCATGGACGCGGCGGAACTCAATATCTGTGAAGCCAGCCGACGACTCGGCCCTCAACCCGGAATTCTTCCAGTTCCGGTCCCTCAAGGGTCCGCTCCGGATACCGCGGATTTTCGCTGATGACCCTGACCCGCCTGCCGGCGGGATCGAAGTGAATCCGCTTCACCAGGAGACTCCTGCCGATGGAGATAACGTGCACCCCGTCGCCGGAACGCTCCTCCGGGGCGAAAAGCACGATATCCCCGTCATCGAGACCGATGCCGGTCATGGAATCGCCCCGGACCGAAACGGCCCTAATGCGCTCTCCCTTGCGGGGGGCGACGAAGGAACGGGGAACCGGAATGGTTGAAACCTCCGCCCAATCGGCGATCTCCGCCCCCGCGCCGGCGGCGGCCTCCAGGTCGACGAAGGGAACGAACACCGTCTCCTCATTCCCGAGGGCTGCCGGGCCGGTATCCGCTGAAGGCGGGTTGCCGGGGTCCGAAGGAAAGGGAAAGTCCGAATCCGATACCCGTTTCCCCGTTAGGAGCCAATTGATGTCCACCCCGTATACAGAGGCCAGCCGGACGAGAACGTCCCGGGAGGGTTCCCGCTTGCCCAGCTCAATGTCCCCGGAAACCACCGGATGCACCCCCAGGGACTCGGCAAAGGCCTTTTTCGTGAGCGCCGCGGCAAAACGCACCGAGGCATAACGCCCGGCGAGGGTTTCCGTGTCGATGCCTTTTTTCATTCTCCCCCCTTGACCGGTAAGCATTTTGCTTATAAACTTAGCATATCAGGTATAGTTTATACTGTATGGTGGGAAAAGGCAAGAAAGATGACCGCTGAAACCGGCTTTCCATCCCCGGCCCGGGGGTATGAGGCAAGCGCCATAGATCTCAACGAGCTTCTGGTGCACAACGCGCCGGCAACCTTCTTCATGAGGATGAAGGGAAGCCAGCTCGTCTACCGGGGCATCCACACGGGGGATCTCCTCGTGGTAGACCGTTCCCGCCCCCCCCTTCCGGGCAGCCTCGTCGTATTTCGGCAGGATGACGAGTTTTCCTGCCGGGAGCTCGTGCGCGACGGTCCCCGCTACGCCCTCGCCGACGGGGCGGGAAACCACGTGGGGGTTACGGAAGAAACCGAGATCTTTGGCACCGTGACGGGAGTTGTGAGGACCCTATGATTTTCCACGTGGACGCTAACAGCTTTTACGCCTCCTGCGAGCGGCTTTTCAGGCCCGACCTCGCGGGAAAACCCATTTTGGTGCTGTCGAACAACGACGGCATCGTGATCGCCCTGAACGACGAGGCCAAGGCCTCGGGGTTCCGCAGGGGCGACGCGTGGTTCAAGATATCCGCCGAGGCAGCCCGCAAGGGAGTTACGGTGTTCAGCTCAAACTACACCCTCTACGCGGACATTTCCGCCCGGCTCGCCACGATCTACAACCGCCTCTGCCCGGAGGTGGAGATTTATTCCATCGACGAGTCCTTCCTGTACTATCCTGACTGGAAGTGCCCGGACTTCGCGGGGGTGGGAAGAAGGCTGCGGAATACGGCCCTCCGGGAGGTGGGCATGCCCGTATCCGTCGGCATTGCGCCCACCCGAACCCTGGCGAAGCTCTGCAACAAACTCGCGAAAAAAAGGGGCGGGGTTCTCGCCTGGGAGGAACTCGACCAGGAAGCGGAGCTCGCGACCTACCCCGCGGGGGACGTATGGGGAATCGGCTGGTCCAAGACCAAGTTCCTCGCCCGCTACGGCATCAGGACGGCCCTGGACCTGAAGAACTATCCCCTGTACCTGGCTAAGAAAAACCTTACAGTTAACGGCATGAGGACGGTGCAGGAACTCAACGGTATACCGGCGATCGACTCCGTGACCCGCGAAAAGAGGCAAAACATCTGCTCATCCAAGTCTTTCGCGGAACCCGTATACTCCCTGGCGGAACTCGAGGAGGCCCTGGCGGCCTACGTTCACGAGGCGGTCCGCCGCCTTCGGGAACAACGGAGCGCCGCCCGCTACGTCTCGGTCTACCTCATGACCAATCCCTGGGACGAGGGAGGCCCGCAATTCTGCAACCAGCTCTCCGCGGCCTTAAGCCGGCCCACATCCTTCCTTCCGGACATACTCACCGCCGCGGAAGGGCTCCTCAGGAACCTCTACCGCAGCGGCTACCGCTACCGGAAGGTCATGATCAACCTCCTGGGCCTCGAGGAAGACGAAATAAGCCAGGGAGACCTCTTCGATACCGACGATGACCGCCCGCGAGACAAGGCCCTCATGAACTGCTTCGACGAGGTTAACGGACGCTACGGAAGGGACACCCTTCGCATGGGGGCAACCAACCCCTCCCCCCGGGCCTGGAACATGCGCCGGCGCTTTCTCTCGCCGGCCTACACCACGGACCTTACGGGCATACCCGAGGTACACTGACCATGGCGGAGATTCTCGTCGGTACCTCGGGGTATGACTATCCGGAATGGAGGGGCGTCTTCTATCCGCCCGAGCTTCCCCGGGAGGAATTCCTGGCCTTTTACGCGGAGCACTTCCGGGCGATGGAGCTCAACTATACCTACTACGGCATGCCCGAGGAACGGCAGTTCACCTCTATGGTCAGGCGGTCTAACGGGCGGCTGCGCTTTTCCGTCAAGGCCCACCGGACCCTCACCCACGAAATCTCGGTATCCGCGTGGAGGGACGCAGCCAAAGAATTCCGCTCCGCCCTCTACCCCTTCACCACCCGGGGGTTGCTGCTCTCCCTTCTTTTTCAGTTTCCCCAAAGCTTTCACTACGCCGTGGACGAGCGTCGCTACCTCGACGCCCTCATGAAAGAATTTGACGGCCTTCCCAGGGTCGTGGAATTCCGGCACGAATCCTGGCAAAACCCCCGGGTAGAGAAGGCCCTTCGGGAGAGGGGCATCGGAACCTGCGTCACGGACATGCCCGCCCTCCGAAACCTTCCCGCCACCCGCCCTTCGGTAACCGGCGCGGGGGCCTACCTTCGCCTCCACGGACGCAACGCCGCAGCCTGGCACGGAACGAATGCCCGCGACCGCTACGATTACCTGTACAGCCCCGAAGAGCTTGAGGCCCTGCTCCCCCTGGTCGCCTCCATCGGCTCTTCCGCCCAGGTAGTGCAGATCTATTTTAATAACCACGCCAAGGGCCAGGCGGTGGTCAATGCCCGAAAGATGCAGATTCTCTGCGAACGTTCCCCGGAGATCTCTCAAAAATAAAGAAAAAAAGCTCGATACCTTGTTGACAGAAGCAGGCTTGGGTCATATTTTTGTTATTAGCAACTTTTGCCACAAGCAACTGTTGACATCAACCCGAGGAAAACCTACCGTGATAGACCTTTGCGGGATTCGCAAGATCCAGACGGCGCTCCGCCACTTCGAGGATACCCTTAGAAACGAGACGGGACTTTCCCTCAACGACGCGATGTGCCTGTGCGCCGTAAGCAAGGGCATTCAGGAACCGGGATCCATAGCCCGGGAAATGGAACTCTCCCCCTCGCGGCTCACCCGCATCCTGGACGCCCTGGAAACCCGGTCCCTGGTGGAAAGAAAGACCGCCGACGGCGACCGTAGAAGCGTCCTCGTGACCCTCACCCCTTCGGGAAGAGAGGTGCTCAACACGTACGAATGCGCGAACCTGGACATACCCGATGTTCTCGCAGCAACCCATACCTGATCCCAGGAAAGACCAGTACCATAGAGGAGGCTTCACAATGGCCAAGTATCTTATTGTCGGCGGGGTAGCCGGGGGAGCCGGAACTGCGGCCCGACTCAGGCGTTTGGACGAAAAGGCGGAGATTATCATGTTCGAGCGCGGCGAATACGTGAGCTACGCGAACTGCGGTCTCCCCTATTACGCCGGCGGCGTTATCACCGAGCGGTCCCGCCTCTTCGTCATGACCCCGGAAAAATTCAAGGAAGCGGTGAACGTGGACGTCCGGGTTCTCCATGACGTCATTTCCATCAACCGGGCGGATAAGACCATCCGCGTAAAGGACCTCAAGACCGGCGCCGAGCGGGACGAATATTACGACGTTCTCGTCTTGAGCCCCGGCGCCGCGCCCATGCGCCCGCCCATACCCGGCATCGACGATCCGGCCATCATGACCCTGCGCTCCGTCACGGACATTGACGGCATCAAGGCCCGGATAGACGATCCCCAGACCAAGCGCGCGGTGGTCGTAGGCGGCGGCTTCATAGGGCTTGAGATGGCGGAAAACCTGAAGGAACGGGGGCTGTCCGTTACCGTGGTGGAAGCCATGGAGCAGGTAATGAACGTGATAGACTACGACATGGCCGCCATCGTGCAGCAGCATATGAGGGAGAAGGGCGTGAGGATCCGGGTTAAGGACGGGGTCTCTTCCTTCGAGCGCCGCGGATCTTCCCTTCTCGTAAAGCTTTCCTCCGGCGAGAGCGTCGAGACCGACATCGTCATCCTTTCCATTGGCGTCAGGCCGGATACCAAGATCGTCCGCGACGCGGGGCTTGAGGTAGCGCAAAACGGGGCGATCAAGGTGGACGAACACTTCCGGACCGCCGACCCCGCAATCTACGCCCTGGGGGACGCCATCGAATACAAGAGCCCCCTCCTCGGCATCCCCTTGACCGTACCCCTGGCGGGCCCGGCGAACAAGCAGGCCCGCATCGTGGCGGATAACATCGTGAAGGGCAACAAGCGCACCTGGGACGGCACCATCGCCACGAGCATAGCGAAGGTATTCGACCTTACCGTGGCCTCCACGGGGCTCACGGAGAAGAACCTTCAGAGGGCGAACCTTCCCTTCGCTCAGCTCGTCACCCACGCGGGCAGCCACGCCGGATACTACCCCATGGCCCTGCAAATGACCGTGAAGGTTCTCTATAACCCCGAAACCCTCAAGATCTGGGGAGGCCAGGCGGTAGGCTTCGACGGGGTAGACAAGAGGATCGACGTGCTCGCCGCCTACGTCAAGATGGGAGGGACCATGAGCGACCTTGCCCAGTTCGAGCACGCCTACGCTCCCCCCTTCTCCAGCGCGAAGGATCCCATCAATATGCTCGGCTTCATTGCCGAAAACGCCGCCGAGGGCCTCACCAAGCCCGTTACCTGGCGGGAGGTCAAGGGGCTCCTCGACGAAGGGGCTACGCTCCTGGACGTTCGCAGCCGGGAGGAGTATTCCCTCGGGGCGATGCCCAATTCCCTCAATATTCCCCACACGGAGCTGCGAGACCGCCTGGCGGAAGTCCCCAAGGACCGAACCGTGGTGGTTTTCTGCGCCGTGGGGCTTCGGGGCTATCTCGCGGAGCGCATGCTGCGCGAAAACGGCTTTACCCGGGTGGTGAACCTAACGGGTGGATACAAGACCTGGAAAGCCGCCACCAGCGAGCTGGAGCTCCTTGAAAAGGGAGGCGAGGGGGCTCACCTTTACGACAAGCACATCTCCGTGGTCTCCGAGGACGGGAGCCCGGTAAAGTCCGCGGGAACCAAGAGCTTTACCGTCGACGCCTGCGGGCTTCAGTGCCCGGGCCCGATCATGCGGCTCAAGCTCGAGATCGACAAGCTCGAGCAGGGAGACCAGCTCAAGATTCTGGCGACGGACCCGGGCTTTACCCGGGACGTGAAGAGCTGGTGCAACATGACGGGGAACAACCTGGTTAGCCTGGGAACCGCTAGCGGTGTCATAGAGGCGATAGTCGAGAAGGGCATCGTTTCCCCCGGGCCCGCTTCGGCGGCGCCGACCATGGCCATGAGCGGCAACAACGCCACCATGATCGTCTTCTCCAACGAGCTTGACCGGGCCCTGGCATCCTTCGTGCTCGCCAACGGCGCGGCGGCCTCCGGCAAGAAGGTAACCATGTTCTTCACCTTCTGGGGTCTTTCGGTTCTCCGCAAGCGTAAATCGCCCCGGGTGAAAAAGGACCTCATGGGGGGCATGTTCGGAGCGATGCTTCCCAAGGGCATGGGAAAGCTCGGCCTTTCGTCCATGAACTTCGGGGGAATCGGCTCGCTCATGATGAAGTCCCGCATGAAAGCCAAGAACGTCGACCAACTCGAAATGATGGCCGAGCAGGCCCGCCGCGCGGGAGTGCGCATGGTGGCCTGCCAGATGTCCATGGACATCATGGGAATTACCGCGGAGGAGCTCATGGACGGGGTGGAAATCGGGGGCGTCGCTACCTATATGGAAGCGGCCTCCCTCGGAAACGTCAATCTGTTCATCTAGGTTCAATAGCAAAAGACCGGCAGGGCCTCAGGCCCTGCCGGTCTTTTGCTTTTACCAGGGTTTCTGTCTGCCGGCTATCCCTACGCCGGGATTCAGTCCGCCCGCGGTCACTCAGCCTCCCTTTCTGGCCCCGAGCACGTGCTGGTCCAGGAACATGACCCCGAAGGGGTTATTTCCCGACATTCGCAGCTTGTCCAGGATATCCTGGGCGTTCTTCTCTTCCTCCACCTGTTCCGTGATGAACCAGTGCAGCATCAACTCGGTCTTTGGGTCCTTCTCGGCCTTGGCCGCCTCGTAGATACGGTTAATAGACGCGGTTACCTCCCTTTCGTGGGCAAGCACCTGCTCGAAGATCTCCCCGGGGGTTCCGAAGGACGACGGTGGGGCGGCGATGGACGAAAGGCTCACCGAGGAGCTTACCTCGTAAAGGTACTCGTAAAATTTCATGCCGTGAGACCACTCCTCCGCGGCCTGAAGCTTCATCCACGACGCGAAGCCGGGCAGGGCCTGGGCGTCAAAATGCGCTGCCATGGCAAGATAGAGGTAGGACGAATAAAACTCCTTGTTAATCTGTTCGTTTATCGCTTTTTTCAGGGTATCGCTTAACATTGTTATCCTCCTTTTACAAGTATACGGTTGCTATTCTCCAGGGTCAAGGAAATCTATCCATCCCGGATTTATTCCCCTACGTTAAAGAAGTCTACAGCATCCCTCATGGACGTAGCCTGACTCGAGAGCTCCTCCGCCATGGATGCGAGCTGTTCCGACGCGGCGGCGTTCTGCTGGATGATGAGGTCCAGCTGGCCGAGGGCCAGGTTTATCTGCTCTACGCCGGTGTTCTGTTCGTTGCTGGAGGCGGCGATTTCCTGCACGAGCTGGGCCGTGGCGCGAATGTCGGGGATGATCTGGCCGATCAGGGACCCGGCCCGTTCCGCCACCTCCACACTGGAACCCGAGAGGGCGGTAATCTCCCCCGCGGCGGCCTTGGAACGTTCCGCAAGCTTCCGGACCTCCGCGGCCACCACGGCAAAGCCTTTACCCGCCTCTCCCGCACGGGCCGCCTCAATGGCCGCGTTGAGGGCGAGCAGATTGGTCTGGCGGGAAATTTCCTCTATAACGTTGATCTTTGAGGCAATCTCCTTCATGGCGTTCACCGCCTGCTCTACCGCCACGCCCCCCTCCTCGGCTTTTTCGGCGGATTGACGGGCAATCTTCTCCGTGGTTTGGGCGTTTTCCGCGTTCTGCCGTATGTTCGAGCTCATCTCGGTCATGGACGAGGCCACTTCCTCCCCGGCGGAAGCCTGTTCGGTGGTCCCCGAGGAGAGGCTTTGGGCGGTTTGGCTCACCTGTTGGGCCCCTCCCGCCACTTGGGCCGCCGATGCCTTTATCTCGTTCACGATCTTCGTAATGGACTCGACCATCGAGTCGATGGCGGCTGTGGTTTCCCCGATCTCGTCGCCTCTCCTTCGCATGGCCGCCACGAGAGACGCGTTTACGGCGGACATGGAGAAGTCCCCCGCCGCGAACAGGTTCACCGCGTCCTTCACCCCTATCACGGGAATCGAGATGGTCCTAGCCACCAGAGCGGCTACGGCCACCGCGACGGCCAACAAGACCGCCGCGGCAACCGTCAGCCTAAGGAGAAACATCCACAAATCCCGGTAAATGTCAGACACCAGTCCGTAGGAGACAAAGAGCCAATCGGCATCGGCGAGCTTTATCGAAGTATAGTAGTGCGTACCGTCCCGGGAGGTTCCGAAGGTAAAATCCTTGCCGAGTATCGCGTCTTTTTCCCGGGCAATGGGGGTTCCGTCGAAGGGGCTTTCCTTCAAGACCTTCTCGGGGTCGGCATTCGTAATGTAGAGGCCGTCGCGGTTGACGAGATAGGACTCACCCTTCGGGGAGAGTCGTTCCGCCGCGACCATGTCCCCTACGGTGGTGATGAAAAGGTCGAGACCCATGACGTCCGCGGGTTTTCCCCCGGAACCGCTCACCTTCGACGCTATGGTTACCACGATCTCGCCCGTATTCGCGTCGAGGTAGGGTTCGCTAAGGAATATCCCGGGGGTGTTCTTGGCGCCTACATACCAGGGACGCACGGTTTGATCGTACTCGGGAGGGGGAACCCAGCCGGAGGCGTCGCGAAAGAAGCCTCTCTCGGGAAAGGGCGTCTCGTCGCCCCAGTAGACGGAGGTTACCTCGGGATGACGGGCCATGATGCGAGAGTTCAGGACCAAATCGTTGCGTGGGGCGATTTCCGCCATGTCGACGGACCCGCGCATCTCGTCGAAATAGGTCTTGAACCAGTTATGGATCCTTTCCTTTATGAAAGCCGTCGATGTTTGGGCAGTACCGCCGAGATTTTTATCGAGGGTGTCCCTGAAGGACACGAACACCGTAACCGACAGGGCCGTTACCGCGAGCAGCAATATGACGCCCACCAGTAAAATGAGTCGCGCGTTCAGTTTTACCTTTATAAAGGGCCTCCTGCCAGATTGATCTAGACAAAGTATGGCGTAGTGTCGGCCTTACGGCAAATTTTTCCTTTGGTGTTGACTCATTCCCCCCGCGGTGCCTATCATTCGAGCCATGAAGAACCGCGACACCTTTTCCATTGACCTGGTTTCCCCCCTCATGAGAGCCGCCAACGGTCTGATCTTCGCCGTTATCCTGGGCGCCGAGATTACCGCCTCCGGCGACGCGGGCCCGTCCCTGGCGGGGATAGCGATCCTTCTCGTCACCGCCCTGGGGGCGATTTTCGAGGAACGCTGGGTATTCGACCTCAAGACCGAGAACGCCCACTTCCGGTTCGGGGTGGTTTTCCTGGCTCACCGCAGGAGCATCCCCTTCTCAAGCATCAGGGGCGTGGATATTGAGGATTTTGAGCGGGGATTCCGCAAGCAGCCGTGGACACGAATCGTGCTCCGGTTGTCGGACCGGCAAGACGAGATCATCGCCTCGGTAGAGAAACGGCGGGGCGCCGCCGCGATCGCGAAGGCGGAACGACTCAGGGACTATTTCGCCGCGAGGTAAAAAAAAAGCCCCGGACCTTCGGACGCCTGAGCGACATCCGGTCCGGGGCCGTTTTTTCCCCGCAAGGCGGGGGCTATTACTCGTACAGGAAGCAGGCCACCGAATGGCCGTCCGCCCGTTCCACGAGTTTCGGGACGGAAGACTTACACCGTTCCATTCTCTTGGGGCATCGGTCGTAGAAGTAGCAGCCCGTGCGCTCCTTGTCGGGGGAGGGAACGTCGCCGGTGAGGATGATCCTCTGGCGTTCCCGCTCGATGACCGGGTCCGGAATGGGGGCCGCCGACAGGAGAGCCTGGGTATAGGGATGCATGGGCTGTTTATACAGGCTGTTCGAGGGCGCCACCTCCACGATGATGCCCAGGTACATTACCGCCACCCGGGTGGAGATGTACTGAATCACCGCGAGGTCGTGGGCGATAAAGAGGTACGTAAGCCCCAGCTCCTCCTGAAGGTCCTTGAAAAGGTTGAGGATCTGGGCCTGAATCGAAACGTCCAGGGCGCTCACGGGCTCGTCCGCCAGGATTAGTTCCGGGCTCAAGGCAAGGGCCCGGGCAATGCCGATGCGCTGCCGCTGGCCGCCGGAGAATTCATGGGGGTAGCGGTTCCGGAAGAAGCGGGAAAGGCCCACCTTCTCCATGAGGGATTCCACCCTGTCCACGATCTCTCCCCGGGAATAACTCGTGATTCCCCGGGCATTGAACACCTTGAAGGGCTCCGCGATGATGTCTCCCGCGGTCATGCGGGGGTTGAGGGAGGCATAGGGATCCTGAAAGACCATCTGCATGTCCTTGCGGGCGCGCATGAGGCTGTCAGGGGAACAGGTTACCAGGTCGGTGCCCTTGAAGCGCACCTCCCCCGCGGTAGGCTTGTAAAGCTGGGCTATGGCCCTGGCGGTGGTAGACTTGCCGCAACCGGACTCGCCCACGAGGCCCAGGGTCTCGCCCTTTTTAACCGCGAAGGAAACGCCGTCCACGGCGCGGATCGCCCCCTTCTTGCCGGAAAACAGCCCCCCCTCGCGGAAGGGAAAATGAAGCTTGAGGTCATTGACCTCAAGCAGGGTATCGTTATCGCTCATATACTTCTCATGCCTCCGGATAGAGCCAGCAGCTGACCTTGTGGCCGCCGTCCATCTCGACGCTGGCAGGGTATTTCGAGCGGCAAACGTCCTTCGCGAACTCGCATCGCGGGTAGAAAGGACAGCACTCGGGTAGATCGATCACGTTCGGAGGCTGCCCCTCGATGGAAAAGAGGCGCTCGCTGTTCGGCTTGTCGAGCCGGGGCACGGAACGGATTAGGCCGCGGGTATAGGGGTGTTTCGGGGCGGCGAAGACGGCGTCCACGGCGCCCTGCTCCACGACGCGGCCGGCGTACATGACGCACACCGTATCGCACATCCCGGCGACTACGCCGAGGGAGTGGGTAATCATGATGACGGCGGTGCCGAGGCGCGCCGTGAGGTCCCCGATGAGCTCCAGGATCTGGGCCTGAATCGTCACGTCCAGGGCGCTCGTGGGCTCGTCGGCGATGAGGATTTCGGGATTGCAGCTCAGGGCCATGGCGATCATGACCCGCTGCCTCATGCCCCCCGAGAACTGGTGGGGGTAGTTGTCCACCCGCTTCTCGGCGGCGGGAATGCCCGCCAGCTTGAGCATCTCGATAGCCTTGTCCTTCGCGTCCTTTTTGGAAAGCCCCTGGTGGAGAACGATGGTCTCGATCATCTGGGTGGAGATGCGGAGGAAGGGATTCAGGCTCGTCATGGGATCCTGGAAGATCATGGAGATCTTGTTGCCCCGGATGGCGCGGATCTCCCGATCGGACATCTTGAGAATGTCCGAGCCGTTGTACCACACCTCGCCGCCCACGATCTTTCCCGGGGGAGAGGGAATGAGGTTCATGATGGACAGGTTGGTGACGCTCTTGCCGGAGCCGGACTCGCCGACGATGGCGAGGGTCTCGCCGGCGCGGAGGTCGAAGCTCACGCCGTCGACGGCCTTCACGACGCCCTCGTCGGTTCGGAAATGGGTTTGAAGGTCCCGGACCTTCAGTATTACGTTATCGGTCATTGCCAGGCTCCTAGACTCGGTTTTTGCTCTGGGGATCGAAGGCGTCCCGCAGGCCGTCGCCAAGGAAGTTCATGGCGAAAAGGAAGACGGTCATCGCCGCCGCGGGAACGATGAGGAGCCAGGGATAGAGGGTCATGGTGCTCACGCCCTCGGATACCAGGGAACCCCAGGAAGCCCGGGGCGCCGAGACTCCGAGGCCGAGGAACGAGAGGAAGCTCTCGCTCATGATAAAGCTCGGCAGGGAAAGGCTCGAGTACACGATGATGATGCCCGTGGTGTTCGGCAGGAGGTGCTTGAGGATGATTCTCCTCTTGCGGGCCCCCATGGCGCGGGCTGCCTCGATGAACTCGGAGTTCTTCAGGCTGATGACCTGACCGCGCACGACCCGGGCGATGGTGAGCCAGGAGACTAAGGCGATCGCGATGAAGAGGATGAAGATGTTCTGGCCGAGGATGGCCATCATGATGATGACGATGAGCATGTAGGGAAGGCCGTACATGATGTCGACGAAGCGCATGATGAGGTTGTCCACCCAGCCGCCGATGTATCCCGCCACGGCCCCGAAGAGGATGCCGATAAGGAGGGCGGTTATAGTGCCGATGAAGCCTATCATGATCGAGATCTGGCCGCCGTAGATCGTGCGGGCGAGCACGTCCCGTCCCAGGGAGTCGGTCCCGAGGATATAGCGCTTTTGGTGCACCGGGTTGACCTCCACGTCGGCGGCGAGGAGGTCATACTCGGCCTGCTGCTCCGCGCTTAGGGCGGTCCGACCCTCTTTCTTGGCGATCTTCATCATGTAGGCGTACCGGGTTTCCAGCATCAGCTCCCCGGATGGGCGCAGGGACGGGGGCAGGTTCTGATGGTCTATTACCTGCTCCTTGTATGAGTAGATGGGAAGAATCGGCGCGGTAAGGGAGATGAGCACGTAGACTACGGTTATCCACAGACCGGCGATGGCCATCTTGTTCTTGCGGAGGCGCTTCCAGGCGTCGGCCCACAGGGAAACGGGCTTCACCTGCTGGTTGAACTCGTTGACGGCGCCTTCTTTCTTTTCAGTGTTGATATCCGACATGAAGGGCCTCACTTATAGGAAATGCGCGGGTCGATGGCGCCGTAAAGCACGTCGACGACGAAGTTCATGACCACGAGAATGACCGAATAGACGATCACCGTCCCCATGATGAGGGTATAGTCGCGGTTGAGGGCGGAGTTGACGAAAAAACCTCCGAGCCCGGGAACCACGAAGATCTTTTCCACCACCACCGAACCCGTCACGATTCCGGCGAAGGCGGGGCCGAGGTAGCTCACCACGGGTAGCAGGGCTCCCTTGAGCACGTGCTTCACCACCACCACCGATTCCTTCAAGCCCTTGGCTCGGGCGGTTCGGATGTAATCGGAACGGAGTATCTCGAGTATGCTTGCCCGTGAAAGGCGAGCGATGTATGCGAAATAAGGAAACGACAAGGTCAGGGCAGGCATGATCAGGGGGCGTAAGTCCAGGCCGTAGCGGTTAAAAATCCAGCCCGACGTGGGCAGCCACTTTAGGTAGCTGGCAAAGAGCAGCATGAATAGGGGCCCGATCACGAATAGGGGTATGGAAATGCCGACGATGGCGAGGGACATGCTCGCGTAATCGAGGGCGGTATTCTGTCGGAGGGCGGAAACGATGCCGACCGAGATGCCGGCGATAATGGCGATAAAAAGGGATACGACGCCGAGGATCATCGAGTTCGGAAGGCTCCGGCCGATGAGTTCGTTAACCGTATAGTCTTTGTATTTATAGGAGGGACCGAGGTCGCCCCTGAGGATTTCGCCCATGTACCGCAAATACTGCTTTGGAAGGGATTCATCCATATGGTACTTGCGCATGATGTTCTGAAGAATTTCCGGGGGAAGGTTTTTCTCTCCCGAGAAAGGGCCGCCCGGAGCGACCCGGATGATGAAGAAGCTCAGGGTCACGATCAGGAACAGGGTCGGGACCAGACTGAACAGCCGTCTGACGACAAATCTAAGCATTACATTGCCTCTGGCATGGTGGATTAAAGACGAAAAAGCCCGACGGCGGTGGGCTCCATGGGGCTCCGCCGTCAGGTTCTTTCGTTTGCTTGGAACTCAAGGGTTCCGGTTATTTTGCGGGAGCGATTCCCTTGTAGCTGTGGATACCGAGGGCGTTGGAGTACCAGCCGGTCCACTTGGCGGTGTCGATGAGGTCCTGGTTCACGTAGAAGTACAGGGGCATTACGGCCTGGTCCTGGGTCATGAGGATCTCTTCGGCATCGTGGAGGGCCTGCATGCGCTCGGCCCCGGCGGGCAGGGACGCGGCCTTCTTGAGAAGGGCGTCGTAGGCCTCGCTGCGGTAATCGCCGTCGTTGTTTCCGCCTCCGGAGATGAACATCTCGTGGAAGGTGTTCGGGTCCTGGTAGTCGCCTACCCAGCCGGCGCGGGAAATCTCGAAGTCGTGGTTGTGGCGCACGTCGAGGAAGGTCTTCCACTCCATGTTCTGGATGTTGATGTCCACGTTGAGGTTCTTCTTCCAAACCTGCTGGATGTACTCGGCGATGAGCTTGTGGGCCTCGCTGGTGTTGTAGATCACGGTCATCTTGGGGAAGCCCTTGCCGTTGGGATAGCCAGCCTCGGCCAGGAGGGCCTTGGCGGCCTCGAGGTCGTAGGGATTGCCCTTTGCGGGGGTATAGCCGGCCATGACGGGGGCGATGGAATCAGCGGGGAGCTGTCCGGCCTTGGTGACCTTGGTCACGAGCTCAACCTTGTCCACGGACATGTTGAGGGCCTTGCGGACGCGGACGTCGGCGAGGGGACCCTTGTTGACGTTGAACACGTAGTAGTAGGTCGCGACCTGGGGGCTCACCTGGAAGTCGTTGCGGAGCTTGAGCTCGTCCATCATGGTGAGGGGCGGGTTGCAGTTCCAGTCGATCTCGCCGGCGAGGTACTTCTGGTAGGCGGTGTTGTTGTCGTCGATGGGGAGGAAGGTGATGCGGGAAAGCTTCACGTTCTTCTTGTCCCAGTACTTGGCGTTGGGAACCACGGTGACCTTCTCCTGGGGAACCCAGGCTTCGAGGGTGAAGGGGCCGTTGCCGACGAAGTTCGCGGGCTTGATCCAGTCTTCGCCGAACTTCTCGATGGCGTGCATCGGGAGGGGGCTGAAGGCGTAGTGGGCCATCATGTCCAGGGCGTAGGGGGCGGGACCGGTGAGGGTAACCTCGAAGGTGTAGTCGTCGACGGCCTTGATGGCGACGTCGGCGGCGGAACCGGTTCCGGCGTTGTAGGCCTCGGCGCCCTTAACCACCATGGTGACCATGTAGGCGTAGTTGGAGCCGGTTTCGGGAGCCAGGGTGCGGAGCCAGGAATCCACGAAGGTCTTGGCCGTGATGGGGGTACCGTCGCTCCAAGTCGCCTTGCGCAGCTTGAAGGTATACACGGTCCCGTCGGGGCTGATGGTCCAGCTCTCGGCGACGCCGGGGGTAGCGGTGGCATTCTTGGGATCGTACGCTACGAGGCCTTCGAAGAGGGCCATGTAGATCCGGTGCTCGGGAACGCCCTCGATCTTCGAGGGATCGAGGCTCTGGGGCTCGCTGCCGTTGCCGATGATGAATTCGGCGCCTTTGCCGCCGGCCGCATTCTGACAGCTCATGAGCACGATGGTCGATGCGAGTACAGCCGTAAGCAGTACAGCAATCTTTTTCATTGATAATCCTCCTTCAGGATATGTAGAAAAACGCTTGCCCAGTATATGGCATACACCGGAAATTGACAAGAATAGAATGCATAAATATTTACATTATATACATTTAGTTAACTTATACTGCAAAATATTTAATATCATTAATGCTTTTTATGCCCCAGGTCCCGGGCTTTCTGCCGATGCAGGGCCGCCATCTCGGGAACGCCCTGCTTTTCGTATACCAGGGCCATTTCTTCCCAGGCGAGTTTCTCCCGGGGAAACCGGTCAATGGTCTTCCGCAGAACTTCCAGGGCCCCGTTATGGTCCCCCGAACGGAGAAGAAGCCTCGCTTCGATGAGCAGCGAGGAGGCATCGCACTTGAGGACCCGGTTGGCCTCCCGCATGAGGGCCAGGGCATTTTTACGATCCCCCAGCCGGTCGAGGCAGAACACCAGGTTGGAAAGCAGAATCCGGTCGTCGGGACGCTCCCTGAGCATATTCCGGTACAGGATGGCCGCCTCCCGGTACTGCCCGGCCTTACGCCGCCACAGGGCATACTGGCGAAGGGGCAGGCACTGGGGGTCCTGGGAAAGGACCGTTTCGGCCTGATCCGCCGCGTCCTTCCACCGTTCGCGGTCCGAAAGGATGCGGATAAAGTCGAGCCGCACCTTGAGATTATCCTGCCAGCGCTCCAGGTATCCTCGATAGGCCGCAAAGGTTTTCTCGTCGTCCTTTCCGTTCTCGGCGCTCGCCAGGAAGCCGAGCCAGGCGATCTCGTTGGCGTCCTCCAGAAGGGTAACCTTCTCGTACCAGCCCAGGGCCAGATCGCTCATGCCGAGGCGGAAATAGGTTCTGGCCAGGGCTAAAAGGAGTTCCGGCACCGCTCCCCTTTCGCGGACCTCCCTTTGCAGGAGGGGAAGCACCTGTACGGGATCCTCGTCCAGATTCGCCCGGCAAAGGGTCCTGTAATACCCGAGCAGGGACCGGTCGCAGCCGAGCCGCTCCGCCCGGCTCAGTTCCGACAAAAGGGAAGCCCAGTCGCCCTTGCCCACCAGGGACATGATGATGCCGTATTCGGGTCCCGGATTGTCCTTGGAAAAGGCCAGGGCCCTGCGGAAGTGGTTGAGCGCCGCCGCATGGTTGCCCAGGTTTCTCAAGGCCTCGCCCATAAGGGCGTGCAGGGCCGGGCTTTCCCCCCGCGCCTTGATCTGTACCCGGGCCGCGGCCACCGCCTTGGACCATTCACCGGCCTCCAGGTGATTTTTTATCACCGTGAGGGCCGCGGCCTCGGGGGACATGCCCATCTCGGAGGCGTCTACCCCAAGCTCGGCCAAATAGCGGGAGGAGCGCTCCCGGTCCCCGAGCTCCAGGGCGAGGGCTACCCTGTACCAGGCCAGGGAACGGTCGCCGGGAGCGAACTCCAGAGCAGCCTCGTACTGGCTCAGGGCCTCCGGAAGATAGCCCAGCTCCCGCAGGGCGTGGGCGAGATGAAGCCGGGGGGCTACCCCGTCGAGGCCCTGGTCAATGAGAAAGGTAAGCATTTGGCGGGCCATGTCCGCCTCGCCCCGCTTGAGAAGCTGCACCGCCTCCACGAACAGGGCGTTCCGGTAGGCTTGATTGAGCCGCTCGTCATCGGGGGAGCGGCTCAGGGCCTCCTCGAATACGGAGCGGGCCTGGGAGGCCTTGCGGGCCTTCAAGAGGGCTGAACCGAGAAGCAGGCGCGCGTCTATGGAAGAGGGATTGAGGTCAAGGCTCTTTCGCAGGGCCCAGAAAGCCCGTTCTTGGTTACCCTCGGCCAGCCAGGATCGGCCGAGGAAGAACCAGCCCGCGGGATCCTCCGGCCGGGCCTTCGCGTAAGAGCGGGCATACAGGGCGGATCGGGCGTACCGGCCTTCCGCATGCCAGGAGCGGGCGAGATAGAGGAGAATTTCGGGGTGATCCCCGGAAGCGCCGTCGGCGAAACCTTCCATGGCCAGGTTCTCAAGAATCTTGATGGCCCCGCGGTAATTGCGGCGCTGGCCCGATTTCAGGGCCTTGCGAAATTCAGTCTTAAAGCGGTTTTCCCGTTCCGCGTCGGAGGCATCGAGACTCATGACCCCATCATCCCCCCGGAACGGGGGAAGGTCAAGCGCTTTGACAGGCAAAAGGAAAGGGGACTACACTCATAAGGGAGTATGAAAACCCGATATTTTACCTTTACCTGCGAAGGCGTCCTGGCGGAACATGCCAATGCCGTGGAGTTTTTTGCCCAAGTCCCGTCCATCCCGGGGGGATGCGCCTGGATCGACTGCTGCGATCCCGAGCGGATCGAGCTTGAGGACCTGGCAGTCAATTTCAGTCTCCACCGGCTCTCAGTGGACGACTGCTTCGAGGAGAACCCCATCCCGAAGATCGATATCTTCCCCGAGTACTGCGCCCTGGTCTTTCACGACGCCGCGGGATCCGACGGAATCGTGAGCCTGACGGAGGCCAACTATTTCGTGGGCCGGAACTTCCTGCTCAGCGTCCGCAGGGAGGCCTCCGAGGCGGCCCACCCGATCGGGAAGACCGTGGAACGCCTTAAGAGGAACGGCTTGCCCGGCGGCGCGCCCATGCTCCTTCACGCCCTCCTGGACGAAACCGTCGACCGGGTATTCCCGGCCCTGGAAGAACTCACGGAGAGGATCGCGGGCATGGAAGACGCGGCTATTGCCGGGGAGGCAGCCCTTGACCCGGGAGCCTTGAGCGACATGAGAAAAAGCCTTCTCGCCCTGAGAAAAAGCCTGAATTACGAGCGGGAACTGGTTTCCAGAATACGGAGAAGGGAGAGCGCTGTCTTCGGCGAGGCGGTCCTCCCCTACTTCGGGGACCTCGGCGACCATATCGCGAGCTATCTTGACTTGGCGGAATCGAGCAGGGAGGCTATAGGAAACCTGGTGCAAATGAACCTGGCCATGTCGAGCAACGCCATGGCGGAAGCCTCCAACCGGATGAACCGGTCCGTGGGAAGGCTCACCTTCATCACGGTCATCTTCATGCCCCTGACCCTGCTCTCGGGAATCCTGGGCATGTCCGAGTTTACCATGATGACCGGGCAGGGCAACTGGAAACTCTCCTATCCCCTGCTCCTCCTGGGCATGCTCGGCATCGCCGCGGCCACCGCGGGAATCCTCCGCCGCCTCGACGAGCGGGACGGCGGGGAGTAAGAGGGCCTATTTCTTTCCGGCTTGAACCAGGGTAACCGCCGCGGTGGCGACGATGTCGTCCACGGAACAGCCCCGGGAGAGGTCGGAGATGGGCTTGGCGAAGCCCTGGAGGAAGGGGCCGTAGGCGTCGGCGCCCGCGAGGCGCTGCACGAGCTTGTAGCCGATGTTTCCCGCCCCGAGGTCCGGGAACACGAGGACGTTCACCTTTCCGGCCACGGGGCTTCCCGGGGCTTTCTTGGCGGTTACCGACGGAATGAGGGCGGCGTCGGCCTGAAGCTCGCCGTCAAAGACGAAGTCGGGCTTCCTTTCGCCCAGAATCCGGACCGCTTCCTGAACGCGGAGCACGTTCTCGTCCTTGCCCCCGGAGCCCTTGGTGGAGAAGGAGAGCATGGCCACTACGGGCTCGGCCCCCACGAGGGAGCGGCAGCTCCAGGCGGCGGAGGCGGCGATGTCGGCAAGCTGCTCGGAGGAAGGGGTGGGAATAACGGCGCAGTCGGCGAAAACGAGGAGACCGTCGCTGCCCCACTTCGGGTCCTTGGTGTCCATCACGAAGCAGGAGGAGGCGGTCTTGGTCCCCGGCGCGGTGCCGATGACCGTA
>QKDA01000143.1 GCA_003246765.1 Spirochaetales bacterium
ACGCCCGAAAGTTCCCCGGTCATGATCGTTCGATCAATAATTCCAGCTGATTCCGAAGCGTATGTTGGCAAGTCCGTCGAGGGCAGTCGCGCCGCTGTCGGGGCCGTAGCCGTCAAGGTCGAAATCGTGCTCGGCGGTGCCGTCGTACGGGTCCATGTTGTAGAGGAACTGGGCGTACACCGTGGGACTCTTCGCCTGGGGCGCGTCGAGGGTCTTGAACGCGCCCAGGGTAAAGGCCGCGTTGGTGTTCGCCGCGGAACCCGTGCGGACGCCGGCGCCGGCCTGGAGGGTTACGCCCTCGACCACGGTGGTGTCCACCAGCAGGGTGTTGAACATGCAGTCGGCGGTGCCGTTGTCGAGCTTGTAGTAGAGGTTGTACTTCTCGAAGGCAAGCTTAGCCCCCGCGGAATTCATCCCCATCGCGTCGGTACCCGAAGCGGGATCGGTGTTGTAGAAGCCCTTCACGTAGGCGTTGAGCTTCGCCGGAACGTTGATGTAGGTCTTGAGATCGAGCTCCACCGCGGGCTTTACGGTCACCGCCACGTTCTCGTCGGCGTTGTCCGAATCCGACGCCGTCTGGGCGTCCGCGTCGAGGAACCACGAGGCCGAGTAGGTGTAGCGGTAGGCCCCGCTCACGGCGACCTTCTGGTACATGGGGTCGCCGAGCTGGTCGTCGCTGTCGCCGTAGAGAAGCTGAGCGAACTCGCCGCGGTTGGCGTAGCTCACGCTCGCCTTAACCCCGAGACCGGGATCGTCCATCCCGAGCACGGCCTTGTAGGCGGACCGTTTCGCGGCCGCGGAGTTATCCACCGCGCCGTCGGGGGCGAATCTCGAGAGCAGATACTGGCCCCGGAGGTAATACCAGTCCTGGACGAGCTGAATGCCCGCGATATAGTCCTGCCTCATGGAGACGTCGAAGTACAGAGACGAGTCGGTCTTCTCGTTCGAGCGGTTGTCGTACTGGAAGTCCAGGGCCACGCCGTAGTAGGAGGCCTTGAGCCAGGCGAGATAGCCGAAGTAGCCGTCCAGGCTCTTGTTGGGCATTACCGCCGCGTCGAACTCAAAGTCGCCGAAGGCGCGGAGCTTGGAACCGAGGCGGAAGAGGCTGTACCCCTCTCCGGCCTTGTTGTCCGGGTCCACGGTTTCCCATACGTAGGAATTTCGGGCGGGAAGGCCGGCGTCCATGTAGCCGGTCTGCCACTCAAGGTAGGAGCCCTCGATGCCGAAGGAAAGGCTCGCCAGGGAAGGCCGCTTGTTGCCGCCGAAGTAATAGAAGGGATTGACGATGAAGCCGGTGCTCGCCGCCTCGATCCCGTCGTAGGCGTTGTCCGCGTCCGCCTCGGTCATGAATTTCGTCTGACCGTCCATGGCGGTGATCTCGAGATGCCCGGGAAGGTTCGGCACGAGGTCGCCGTCAAACTTCCAGATGGACTTCGCGTTGATGTCGGACTCCACGAATTCCTCGTCCCCGGAAACGGTTCCCAGCACGGTGGTGCTGTCGAAATAGGTTTCCGTGCCGAACTGAACCTTCTTTCGGGGGGCTATGACCGTACCGGTCGCTCCCGCGGGGGCGGCCACGGCCACTGCGGCGGCGCCGGGTTTCATGGGGGTGGCGCCCGAAAGGATATCCGCCACCACGATGAGCCCGTTGTTCCCGCCGTACCCGTCGTCCTTTTTGTCCGGGGCCTGGTCGTCGAAAATCCATACGTCCTTCACGAAGAACTTGTATTGGATCTCGTCGGTGGCCATGGCCTCGAGGGTATACTCCCAAAGGCCGTCCGCGTTCTTGGTCATCGCCTCGCCGGGAACGGTCCAGTTGTCGAAAGACCCGATCACGTTCATTTCCGACGCGGAGTGCTTAAACAGGAAGGTTATGGAGACCTTCCCGCCGCCGAGATCCTTCAGGACAATCTCGGCGAAAGTAGACATGCCGAGCAGGAGCAGGGCTGTCATTAGTGCCAGTACTTTGCCTTTTTTCACGTTGCTACCTCTCTTACTCGACCGTCCAGTCGACGGTGTCACCGTTGACGACGCCCTTTATCGAAGCGGAAGTCCAGGGATTGTCGATGATCACGTCGCCCCCCGACTTTCCGCTGTGCTTTTTATCCACCTTGTAGGTGTCCCAGTTCTTTCCCGAGTCGACCAGGAGAAAGGTGAGTTGGGCGGTGGTAACCACCAGGGGTGGGCTGAAGGTCATGGTCCAATCCCCGTTGGCGTCGACCACGGCGCTGTAGTCCCCCGAGGTGAACAGGGCGGGCTTGTCGTGGATCCAGCCGCCGCCGGTATCGTAGGAAAAGACCATTTCCACGCCCGAATAAATGCTCGCGGGCAGCCCCGTCAAGGAGACGCTCGTCAGGTTCATCTGGGTGCCGTTATGGAAGGCGCTTCCGCAGCCGGAAAGCGCAGCGAGCAGGAGCATCAGGAGTCCCCCGCGCAATATGTTTTTCATCGGATTCCCCCTCATTTAGAACTCCCACTTCAGCATGACGCGAAGCTGGGCCTTGCCGTTCATCTTGTCGGCGCCGCCGTCGGTCACGTAATCGCTCATCGAGAGGCTTCCCTCGCCGATGGGGTCCATGTTGTACACAAACGCGCCGTAAAGCATCGGGGTCTTGAACTTGGGAGCGGGAAGCTTCCACCATCCCCCGAGGGCAAAGCCCATGAGGTTGTTCGCGTCCTTGAGCGCGTCGGTCTGGTTGTCCCGCACGAGCCGCACGCCGGTACCGAGCTGGATCGCCGCGTTGCCGGGCAGGAATACCTGGGAAACGAGGCTGTGGAAGACCCGGGCCTTGTCCCAGTTGTTGAAGCCGTAGAACACGTCGATACCCTTGGTGCCCTTGAGGGGTTCCGCGAGATACCACTTGAGGCCCGCCTCGCCGAACTGATAGGGCTCTTCGGAGGACAGGTATTCGTAATCGTCCTTCATGTTGTAGTTGGCCTTTCCGTAGGCGTTAAGAGAAGACGTTTTCCCAAACGCGGAATCGAGCTTGATCTCGGTCCAGGGCTTCACGTAGAACTCGACCGCGTTCTCGTCGACCAACTTCGACTGAAGCACCGCGTTCGAGTCAAAACCGACTTTGAACGCGTCATTGGGCTTCGCGAAAAGGTTCAGGAGCACGCGCTGGGTCGCCTGACCGCCCAAGGCGCCGTCGTTGTCGCCGTAGAGCATGTTCGCGCGCTCTTCGGTGAAACGGTAGCCCGCCAGGAAACCGTTCCCGTCCTTATCGAATGAAACTTCGATAGCGCCGGCAGCGTCCTTGGCAATGTCGAAGTCTTCCTCGCTGAACAGGTTCACCAGCCCATGGGCCTTAATCTCGAGGCTGTCCAGGCGGATCTTGTATCCCAGGAGGAAGTCCTGATGGTAAAGCTTGTCGAAGAACTTGGAAATCTCGAGCTTCTGGGCTGACTTCACGTCATACTGGAAATCGACCTTCTGGTTTCCGAGGTCGTAGCCGGCCCATGCGGCCGCGCCCATTTCCCCGCCGAAGCGGTTGGGAAGGATACCGGCCTCGAGCTTTCCGGGCCCGATGAGGGTATACTTGGAACCAAGATCGAGGCGGGTATACCCGTCGTCGCCGTTGCGGGGGCTGATGGTCTTCCAGAAAACGGGCTGCCTGTCGCGGGTATGGGCCTCGCCGTAGCCGGTTTCCCAGATCACGTAGGGGGTCTCGATGCTGGTCTTGAGGGCCTTGAGGTTCGAGTCGTCCCCGTTCATGTAGTACACGGGATTCGTAAGGAGGCCCGTGGCGAGGTCCCGGGCGCCGTCGGAAGCCTCGGTAGTCACGATACCGCGGGAATCCTGGGCCCAGATGTTCTTGTATCCCTCGAGAATCTTCATGTCGATGAAGACGTTCATGTTGGGAACGATGGTGCCGTTGAAATTGACGTTGCTCTTGGCGTAAAAACCGGTCTCGTCGGTTTCTATACCCTTCTCGGTCTTGTCCACGAGCCCCTGGGTGGAGAAGGTCGTGCGGGAACCGATAATGGTAGTGGTGCCGAAGTTGAGCTTGCTCTTCACTTCCTGGGGAGCCGCGTCGGTTTTAGCCGCCGCGGGCGCGTCGGAGGAAGGCAGGGGGGTGGCTCCGGAAAGGATATCCGCCACCACGATGAGGCCGTTGTTTCCGCCGTATCCGTCGTCCTTTTTATCCGGCGCGAGATCGTCGAAGATCCATACGTCCTTCACGTAAAACTTGTACTGGATTTCATCGGTGGGAGCGGCGGTAATCGTCTTTTCCCAAAACCCGGCAGCGTTCTTGGTCATTGCCTCGCCGGGTACGGTCCAGTTATCGAAGCTTCCGATTACATTCATCTCGGAAGCGGGATGCTTGAAAAGGAAGGTTATTTCCACCGTATTCGCGTCGATGGATTTAACCTTGACCTCCGCGAATGACAGAGCGCCGGCGAGCATTACCAGCAGCGCTGTCAAAAACCATCTTTTTGTCACTTTCTCCTCCATTAGCAACTAGCTAAACCGGGTTACTAAACCGGTTCAGCTGATTATCACATGGAATTTTCTAGCTGACAAGGAAAATGTTATACTTTTTATATATTTTATACTTACTGGCAGTGTTAATGCGTTTCAGTATCTTTTTATCATTCTTTATCGAGTTAGAAAAATGTGAAAACGTTGGTATTTGAATGTTTTTACATAGCGCAACCGATTGCGTTCTATTTTTTGAAAATATATAGGATTTTTTTAAGTTTACTTAACACTATATTTTCGAAAACACTGTTATAAAGCAAAAAAACCCGGCAGCATTGGCAGCCGTCGGGTTTCGGTTCGAAATACGCGTCGATCGAGGCCTAGGCCCGGGTCATCCGCCCTACCCGGTTTATGAGCGTCCGGGCGGAGGTGTTGATTATGAGGATGAAGAAGACCAGTACCGCTCCCGCGGCGAAGGCCCTGTCGCTGGAAATGCCCTCGGCGATGATGAGATAGATGTGCACCGCCAGGGTGCGGGTAGAGTCGAAGAGTCCCGTGGTAAGCCTGTAGTTGGACCCCATGGTATAGAGAAGCGCCGCGGTTTCGCCCAGCGCCCGGCCGGCGGCGAGGATTATTCCCGAGGCGATGGCGGGAAAGGCCGCGGGCAGCACTACCTTGAAGATGGTCTGAACCTTCGTGGCCCCCAGGGCGAGGCTCCCCTCCTGCAGGGTTCGGGGAACCGACTTAAGGGCCTCCTCGGCGGTACGGACGATGGTGGGCAGGATCATGAGGGTGAGGGTAAGGGATCCCGACAGCAGGGAGATTCCCCAACCGAAGGCCTGGACGAACACGAGCATGCCGAAAAGCCCGAAGATAATCGAGGGGATTCCCGCCAGGGTTTCCGTTCCGAGGCGGATTATGCGCACCAAACGGCCCTCCCGGGCGTATTCCACGAGGTAGATCGCGGCGAAGAGCCCCGGCGGCACCGAAAAGAGCAGGGTCAGGAGGATCATGGCCAGGGTGTTGAGAATGATCGTGGAGATGCCGCCGATTTTTCCCGAGTCCACCGGCGCGGAAAGGAGGAAGGACAGGTTAAGGTTCCTTCCCGACTCGGTACGGGCGAGGTTTACGAAGGAAAGGCCCTTGGCGGAAAGGAGATTGGCCCCGCCGTAACCCGCGGCCCCGGGGGAGGACGCCAGGAGCGAATAATACTCCTCCTGAGTGGAGGCCTTCGGCGAGCCCTCCAGTTTCCCGTCATAGCCCGCGGCCTTCGCCATGTCGAAATACTCGGTACCCTCCGGGGGAATGACCATGACTACCGGCAGGTCGTACCCGTCCAAGTCCTTCCAGTTGAGGATCTCCCCGCGGTAGAGCCGGGCTACGGAAGCCTCGTCGATGGTGCCTATCCTCATGTTGTCCTTGAGGGCGGTAACGCTGGGGTTCACGGCGAAGGCGACGGTCCTGAGGGGAAGGCGGTGCAGCGAGCGGCGCTCCGAGGACGAAAGCCCCGCGAACTCCTCGGCGGTCATGAGGGCGATGCCC
>QKDA01000068.1 GCA_003246765.1 Spirochaetales bacterium
GGGGTGTCCCGATCGAACGGTGAGGGGAAAAGCCGCGGGGCTTATCCGTTTTCTTACTCCCCAGACTTGATAACCAAGGTTCCTCTGGGCTATAGTAATGCTCATTCACGGGGTTGATATGCGTTTACGACACACCATTGCTTTAGCTTTCCTTTCCCTCATAGGCTCGGCGGGTCTTTATGCCCATGCCGTGGGGCTGCAGCTGGACGTCGCGCCGGATACGAGCGGTGCCGGTTACGGTCCTGCGCTTACCTTTAAGATCAACGGTCTTGATCCGGTATTCGCCGTAAACCTGGCAATTCGGGGTAACCATTTTTCCCTGGGAATAACCGGCGACGAATGGCTGTATCACGAGACGATTACGCCGGATCTACCCCTATTGTGGGGATACGGCATCGGCGGCTACGTGCATATGGGTTTTTCAGGCGATTCCAGCGTCTCTCTGGGAGTTCGCTTTCCCCTGTTTCTCGACGCGTATTTTCGGGAGGGAACCCTCGAGCCCTTCATTCAGATAGCACCCTCCGTTGGTATTGTGGTAGCCCCTGAATTTAGGCTTCCCGATTGGTCCATTCCCTTCTCCATTGGGCTTCGTTACTGGTTCAATGAACCGTAAAAAATAGGTATAAAGGAGTTAACGATGAAATCAAAGGTTTTAGGTCTCGTTGCGGGCCTTGCTGTCTTTGCCTCTACCGGGCTTTTCGCTTTCGGAATTGGTCTTCAGCTCAACGGGAACGCGGGAGAGGTATTTGCCCCCGGCGTGGCGGTAACCTTTAAGGTAGATTCCATTCCCCTGGTGTTCGCGGCCAATTATTTCGCCGGCGACACTACCACCGTGGGCCTTACCGGAGACTACTGGGGCCTGAACCGCAAGCTCGTGAGCATCGGCCGGGTGCCCCTCAATTGGTTCTTCGGTATCGGTTTTTTCGCCAACGCGGTATTCGCTGACGAATTCTCGATGACCGGAGGCATGCGGTTGCCCCTCGGACTCAACATGTTCCTGCTTGACGGCTTTATGGAGCCTTTCTTACAGATAGCCCCTTCCTTCGGGCTTACTTTCATCCCCTCCATCGGCGCCGACCGGCCCTTCTTCCCAATCTCCGCCGGATTCCGGCTCTGGTTCAAATAAACCGGCTTCAAGCAAAACCGTCCCTTTTCGGGACGGTTTTTTTATGCTATTCTCTCGTGAAACACTCAAGAACTAACATTGAATAATTTTCGAGGAGGACCTTATGAACAAGGTTGTGTTGGGAGCCGATTCCCTCGACGGATATCTCACTGAAAAGGACCAAAGCTATCTGGCCCGGATGGACGCCCTCTATAGCCGCGCCATGGACTCGTTCAAGATCCTCGCGGCCGGGGGATTCAGCTCGGCCTTGGCCAACGAGGAAAAGAAGGTCATCGATATCTACAACGAGATGGGCCACGTCATGCAGGAGATCTGCAAGGAGGCCCCGGGAATCAAGGTATACTCCTTTGAGACCGAGGAGCAAAGCCATGCCGAGGCCTCTCGCGTCATCGCGAAGCTTCGCGACATCCGGACGGGCAGAAGCGAGTTTCTCTACTATACCCAACGGGCCTTTGAAATGCTTTTCCGACTGGCCTATAACCGAAACCATTCGGACAACAAGAACTATCTCGTCGTTAAGACTCCGGTCACCTATCCGGTCCAGAATTACGCGGTTCACAAGATCCCGGATATCGATTACAAGATCGAGAATTCGGTCATGTGCGTCCTCCTTCGGGGCGCTCTCCTTCCGTCCATGATCATGTCGAAGGAGATTGAGGAGTATTCCTCCCACGGATACGTGACGCCCTTTGCCCTGTTCAAGATCAAGAGGGATGATTCCAAGAAAGAAAACAACATGGAATACATCCTTGACCTGGATCGCTCCTTCTTCAATATCGAGGACCTCAACGGCAAGGACCTAATCTTCGCGGACCCCATGAACGCAACCGGCGGCAGCCTGGTCACCGTGGTTAAGTACCTCCAGGATAACGGCGTAAAGCCCAAGTCCATAAGCTTTTTCAACGTCATTTCCGCCCTGAAGGGTGCCCTTCGGGTCGTTCGGGCCCTGGACGACTGTACGGTTTATACCCTCTGGATGGATCCCGTGCTCAATTCTTCCGCCTATATCATGCCCGGACTCGGGGATGCCGGGGACCGAATAAACGGCAAGGATTCTGACGAGTATCCCAGGAATATCATTCAGCTCCTGGCGGATTACGGTTCCGACATCTCCGGGCTTTATAGGTCGCAGCTCCGAAAGATCGAGGAGATCGTTCTGGGAAGCCATTGATGCCGTCACGTTTTTTACGCTTCATTAATTTCACCTTCGCCGGCAGGGTAGGGATAGCGCTGCTTTTAGCGGCCCACTGGGCCCTTAGCTCATGCGCCCTCCTGCCCGGGTACACCCCAAGCGCGGTCCTCGCCGCGGAAAACCTGGCCGTCGCGGACGGCTACGCGGAGCTCTCGAAATTCAGCAAGGCCCAAGAGTATTACCGAAAGGCCGCAAGGTCGAAGGCCTACCGAAACGCCGCCGAATGGGGACTGGCCCGGTCTTTGGCCCTTTCGGGCGATTTCGCCTCTGCCCTGCCGGTATTGGAAGGGCTTTTGGAACGGGACGGAAAAAACAGGATGCTCCTGGAAGCGAGAGCCTATGCCCTCGTTATGCTCTCCCGCGCCGACGACGGCTTGGCGGCATACGATAAACTCCGGGGGGATTTTCCCGACGACCCCGAGGCCGCTACGGACTACGTGGCGGCCCTGGTGCTCGCGGAACGATGGGACGAAGCCCTCGCGGAATCAGAGCGGGTAAGGGAACGGTTCCCCGACTCCGACGCCCTTTCACGGCTGGATAAACTCGATGAAACCGCCGTGGGCGGAAAGGATAAGGAAGCGGCGGCGGATACCCGGGACGAAAGCGCCTCCGAGGGCGATCCCGTCCCATCCGGGGATACTCCACCGGACTAGAATGGCAGCCTTAGGGCAGCCAGCCGAATCTTTTATGTTCCCTTTGTTCGAAGGCCTCCTCAAGGAGGCCTTCAATATCCATACTCCGGTATATGGCTTCGGTTTCCTCCAGATTTGCCCGAAGTACGGGATGTCTCGGGGAGAAAAGCACGCAGCAGTCCTCATAGGGAAGTATCGAGGTCTCATAGGTTCCGATTCGTTTAGCCACCGCTATGATCTCGTCCTTATCCATCCCGATTAGGGGCCTCAGAACGGGATATTCGGCGCAGGAATTGGTAACGGTAAGGTTCTCGACCGTTTGGCTCGCTACCTGCCCCAGGCTTTCCCCCGTGACGATTGCCTTCGCTCCGGTCATGGCGCAGGCCTTGTTGGCGACCTTCATCATGCACATCCTGAGAAGCACGGTAGCGTAATCCGGGGGAGCGGTATCCCGGATCTTCTCCTGAACCTTTGTGAAGGGCACCACGTTGAGATGGGTGCCAACCCCGTATCGGGCCAAGGCTCTCGCGAGGTCCTCGACCTTTCCCTGGGCTTCCGGAGAGGTGTAGGGATGGGAGTGGAAGTAGAGACAGTCAATTTTCATGCCCCTGCTCAGCATGCGGAATCCCGCCACCGGCGAATCGATTCCCCCGGAAAGGAGGAGAAGCCCCTTTCCGCCGGTCCCGCAGGGAAGACCCCGATGGCCCGGTTTCTGGGCTCCGTACACATAGCACCGTTCTCTCAACTCCACCCAAATCACCGCGTCCGGGCGGTGAACGTCAACCGAGAGTATTCCCGCTTCATGGACCGCCGCGCCCGCCTCGCAGGAGATTTCGTGGGAATTGAGCGGAAAGGACTTGTCGGAGCGCCGAGCCTCAACCTTAAAGGTCCTGGCTCCCGCGTCGCGGGCCTTTACCGCTTCCTCCATAACCGCGCAACGGATGTCCTCGATGCGGGCTTCCACGATACGGGCCTTGGCCCAGCCCGCGATGCCCACCAGGTGGTTGAGGGCGTACTCCACCGCCGGCACGGAAGATTCCGGCGCCTCAACGTACATGCGTCCCGAACGGAGCCGAACGTGGGCGTTTTTTCCCTCGAGATACAGCTGGGCGTTTTGCACGAGCCTTTGCTCAAAGTCCTTTATGTTCCCGCCCTTGAGGGTGAGTTCGCCAACCTTTACCAAATAAACGGCGGATCTGTCTGCGTCCATACTTCACGTAGCTCCCATTATTTCCGACAGGGCGGCGACGAGGGCTTCCGTTTCGTCCCTGGTCGTGCCGTATCCAGTGGATACCCGGAAGGCGTTTTGGCTTTCCCGGGAAGATATTTTCATCGCCTCGAGCACGGGCCTGTTTTTTTTCTTTGAGGAACAGGCCGAACCGGTGGAGACCGCGATTCCTCGGTCCGACAGCGCGCGAACCAGGACCTCCCCCGGAAAGCGGTCATTGGTGAACTGCATGATGAAGGGAGAAAATCGGCAATCCCCCTCTTTTCGATCCCTCGGAATCGGGGCGATTCCCCTCACGGCGCATAGGTTGGCAAAAAGGCCCCTTGAAAGGCCTCTCCCGTCGGCTTCGTCGCCAGCATTCATTCTTTCGACGGTTCGTTCCAGGGCCAGGGCGCAAGCGGCTGCGGCGGCTACGTTTTCCGTCCCGGGCCTCAGGCCGCTTTCCTGACCGCCTCCCCGCAATACACCCTCCAAGGGCCGATTGAGATAAAGGAGACCGATGCCCCTGGGGCCTCCCAGTTTATGGGCGCTCAGGGAAGCCGAGTCGATCCCCTCGGCGGAAAGGTTCAGGGGAATCTTGCCTATGCCCTGGACCGCGTCCACGTGAAAATGAATCTTGCGCTTGCCCCGGGAATGCCGGATCAGGGCGGAGGCGATTTCTTCCACCGGCTGTATGGCGCCGGTTTCGTTGTTGACCGCCATAACGGCGACAAAAACCGTGTCTTCCGAGAGGGAAGAGAGTACCCCCTCCGCGGAGACCCTCCCGGAGGAGTCCACGGGAATTGACGCAACCTTCCATCCGAGCCTCGAGAGGACCTTCGCCTGCTCCGTGACCGCGGGATGCTCCACGGCGCTCACGGCGATGGAATGGGGAGCGGGCCTGAGAAGCAGCGAGAGCATGGGGATGTGGTCAGCCTCGGTACCGCCAGAGGTAAATATCAGGGACTCCGGGGACACCCCCAAGGCCCCGGCGGATCGTGAGCGGGCCCTATCGAGCTCGGCCCGAGCGCTGCGGCCCCACTGATGGGCGCTTGAGGGGTTTTGCCAGGTATCTTCAGATACCTTCCGCTGGAGATTGAGCGCCTCCGGGTCCGGCGGAGCCGTGGCTGCCCAGTCGAAATAGGCGGTCATGCAAGAACCGCCAGGACCTCGGAAGGGGGAACAGTCTCGATCAGGGTGGAATTCATCTCCCGCTGGAGGATGAAACGGAGGGTCCCGTCTTTCTTTTTCTTGTCCCGCTGCATAGCCTCAAGCAGTTCCCGGGAAGCGTCCCTGCCGCCGAGTACGGGGTGGCGGGAATCGACGCACCACCCGTAAGACGAAAGGAGGGCCCGTACTTCCGCGCAGTATTCCCCGTCGGTGATGCCCATCCGAAGGCCCAGCTCAAGGGCCCGGGAAATTCCCCAGGCGACGGCGTCGCCATGGCTTATATTCCCGAACCCCGCCACCGATTCAAGGGCGTGGGCGAAGGTGTGACCAAGGTTTAAGAAGGCGCGCTCACCGGTTTCCTTGAGATCCCTTTCGACGACCCGCGCCTTGGCTTGCACGCAGCGCTTGACGGTCTCCAAGAGGAGCTCCGGGTCCCGGTCCAGCAGTTCCGACCGGCGTTCCTGAAGAATCTGGAAGAGTTTCGGCGCGTAGAGCAGGGCCGTTTTCACGACCTCCGCGAGTCCCGAGCGGAATTCGTGTTCCGGAAGCGTCTTCAGGAAGGATACCGCCATATGGATGGACGATGCGGGGTAGAAAGAACCCACGCAGTTCTTGTAAGCTCCGTAATCCACGCCCGTCTTGCCCCCTACCGAGGCGTCCACCATGGCGAGAAGGGTGGTCGGCACCAGCTCCAGCCTGGCCCCCCGCATATAGATCGAGGCCGCGAAGGCGGTCATGTCGGTAACCACGCCGCCGCCGATTCCCACAAAAAGACTGTCCCGGGCAAGCCCCGCTTCCAGGGCAGCGGTCAGGATGCGTTCCACGGACTGCAGGGTCTTTTCGGCTTCCCCCGCCTTGAGTATGACCAGGGGCGCATGGGGGTCGAATCCCCGGCAGGAGCGCAGCAATGGCGCCGTATTATCGTCGGCTACGTAGAGTCCCCCCGCCTGGGTAAAGGCGGGAACGACCGGCTCGCCGTGAAAGAACACGGAAACCGGTCCCGTTTGGACCGTGAAGGTAAAGGTATCCATGGGGGGTATTTTAGTAAGTATTTTCGTCCATGGCAAGGAACCGCTTCCTCACCTGTTCTAAGCGGCTCAGTTCCCGATCGATGGTCCGCTGATAGTTAAGCGTTCCGTCCGCGATCCCCTCCCGCTCGTCTTCCCAATCCTGCAGGTCCAGAAGAAACAGAAACCTGAACTCCCGCACGTTGGCCCGTTCCGCCCAGATCTTGGCTTCCTGCCAATAGTAAAGCGCCGCCTGATAGCACGTTTCCGCGGTAGTTAGGCTGTCGAGGTTTTGCTCCTTCCAGGGGGCGTTATAAAAATAGGCGACCTGCTTATCCCACTTGGAACCGAGCCTCAGGTGCTGTTCCGCGAGTTTCAGGTTAAGGTGCATCATCAGGAGATAGCGGTACTTCTCCCATTGTTTTTCGTCGGCGATTTTCCCCAGGGCATACAGGGGATTGCAGAAATCCGCTTCCACCGCCCTTTCAAGCCAGTAGATATTCTCCATGGTATCGTCGGGGTATTGATTGTAGTTAATATGGTAAAGCTTGTAGAACTCTTCCTTGTAGGTTACCGTCCAGGCATGGGCCGGAAGGGGGAGGAGGGTTAAGAGCGCAAGCAGGGCATACAGCCCCCAGGGGGATAGGGGCTTAGGTAATTTGGTCTTCACCCCTTGAATATCGGCAGTTTTTCGATCTCGCTCCAGATGATTTCGGCTATCCTCTCGATGGGTTGCCCTGCGTCCACGTTGACGATCCTCATTTTTGGCTCCCGATCCGCGAATTGAGGCAGAATTTCCCGGTACCGTTCCCGTACCTGCCGCTGAAAGTCCCGGCGTTCGTATATTTCCAGTTCCCGGGGCTCAAGATTCCCGGAAGGGGTAGAGCGCCTTTCGACCCTGTCCATGGCTGCGTCATGGTCCAGGTCAAAAAAGAACAAGAGCTCCGGCAGGGGGAACGACTCGTTCAGCGTCGCCGGCAGGGCCGCGTCCCCGGAACTTCCCTGGTACGCGAGGCTCGAGAAAAGATAGCGGTCGGATACAACCAGCTCCCCCGAGCGGAGATGTTCCTCAATGCCGTTTTCCCCCTGGATATGCTCCCCCCGGTCGGCGGCGAAGAGCCTGGCCATCGTGTCGGGAGTAAAACAAAGCTTACCCGAAAGGGCCTTCCGAATGATCTTGCCGATCTCGCCTTCCGTGGGTTCGCAGGTAAACCACGAGGGGAGGGAACGCTCGCGGCAGCGCCGCTCCAATTCCTTGATTTGTGTAGTGGTCCCGGTGCCGTCAATGCCTTCAAAGACGCAGAAATTGCTTAAAATCATGGATATGATAGTATCCGATTTTCTGCTATGATACTACTCTGGAATGAAACGCTCCCGCTTCGTCATCCTAATAGAGATATTACTCTTCCTATCCCTTTTGGCGGCGGCGTCGCTGCTCGCGGTTCCCGCGGGCGCGCATATCGATCGGTCCCTAAAAGAAGCTCGGGACGGCATCCTCGCGGGGATCCGCTCCAGCACGGGGCTTTCGGTAGGGTATTCATCCATGTCGCCGTCGGTCTTCAGGTCAATCCGGGTTCGGGACCTGGTCCTTGAAGACAGCGACGGCGGGGCGTTTCTCGCGATCCTGCCGGACGTTGAAATCGTCTTTGACGTGAGGGAACTCGCCGCGGGGAAGGGCTCGTCGGCTTTGAAGAAGATCCGGGTCATGGGGGGCTCCGTAACCCTTGATCCCTCCCGGAATCCGGACTTTCTGCCCCGGTTTAGGGCCCTGTTCGCCTCCGACTCAACCGGAACGTCCCTGCCCGATGATTTCACCCTCGACATAGATTCCCTCAGCCTTTCATACGCAACCTCTGCCTATACCCTGTCGTCCTTCATTTCCGAGGGAGAGATCTCCATTGACGAGTCGGGACTATCGCTCAAGGCGAATACCTCAGCGGGATATCAATCGGCTCTCCCCCGAGACGGACTCATTCCGGCCCGAGTGTCCGCTGAGGCCTCCGTGGAGGGAAAGTTCGAGCGAACCCTGACCGCCGGAACGGCCTCGGTGGCCCTGAAAGCCCTTGACAGCGACCTCATCGCCATGGATAGCCTCCGTTTTCTCGCATCCTGGCGGGACTCGGTCTTGACCCTTGATTCTACCCAAAACCTGCAACCCGTAGACCTAACGGTGCAATTCAACGCGAAAACCTCGGCGTTAACGGGTACCTTTTCCTGCGACCGACTCTTTCCCCTCCGGTGGGTTCGGTTTCGGGAACCCTCCGCTCTCGTTCGAAAACTGGAGGGAATAGAGTCCACCGGTACAGGTTCGTTCGGGTATGACCAGCGGGGACTAACCTGGAATTTGGCCCTGGCTAACCGTTTACCTGCTTCTTTCTACGGCGGCGGAAGCCTAGAACTCACGGCATCCTCCGCCGCTCAGGTCATAAATCTCAAGAGCTTCGGCTTTACCGGGTCCAAAGGATCCCTCGCCGGCTCGCTTCTCATCGATCCCGCGAACCTCTCTCTCGACGGGCACGTATCAGCAAAGGCCCTGGCCCTGCTGAGAGGGACCCCGTTGACGGGAGAGTGTTATTTCCAGCCCGAAATACAGGGGACCCGCTGCGTAATACCCGAAGCGGTATTGGGTAGCGCCCGTTTTTCGGGGATTGAGATAGTCTCGCAAGGGATTGAGGGGGGATTGGAAATAAGCTTGAGCGGTTATGACGGCGACGGGCAGTTTTCCGCGGAGGGAACCCTTAGCCTGCAGGACCGCATGTATCTTCAACTCTATGGCGCTTTCGACTCGGTCAGCGTCTCAAACGTGCTCGCTACGGTTTCCTCTTTCCTTTCGCCGGGGAAAGAGACCTTTCTCACTGATGCCACTAAAACCTTTTCTTCCTATCGAGCCACCACGGAGGCTTATTTTTCCACGGATTTCGCTAACCTCTCGTTCAATTGCCCCCGTATGGTATTGGCCTCCACCGAGCGGGACGGGCTTTTTTTCCTGCTTTCGGCGGAAGGCACGGAACGGCGGGTGTCCCTGTCGGACCTTTCGCTTTCTTTCTCCGGCTATACGCTGAACGGCTCGGTACAGGCGGAATTCCCGAAGGGCGGGGATATTCTGATCGATTCCAGCCTCCTGGTAAATTCCTTGCCCTATCGCCTTACGGGAATGCTCTCCGGTCAGACCCTCTCCCTGTACGGCGACTACGCCCTGGCGGCATCCCTATACTTCCCGAGAAACGGAGGTATCCGGGGGGGGATAAGCTTTGAGAATTTGCCCCTTCCCCTGGGACCCGCCCTGGGATCCCTCTCGCTTCAGGGAAGCATGGAGTACCGAACCCCATCGGACTGGAACTTTCGAATGGAAGATGGAAAGCTCGAGGAACTCAAGGGACTTCTTCCCCTGGATACGGCGGTGGAATGGACCGGTACGGCGGATCCCAACGGTATTTTTATGGACCGCATAAGCCTCTACGACCGTTATTCCAGGATTTCGGGGTTCGGCGGATTCAGCAGAACCTTTCTTGCCTCGGGGGACACCCTGCTAGAGGGCCAGCTTGAGCTCTCGGCCGAGTCCTCCTCGGAAAGCATTCGAATGGACGGTTCCCTAACGGTGGGTTCGGATACCTTTTACGCCCTTGAGGGCTCTATGAAAGACGTACCCCTTGAGCGGTTTCTAAAAAACCAGGGGCCGTCAAACCTCGCGTCCGGCAGCTTCAGCCTTTCCGGAAGCAGGGATACCCCCTTTATCTCCTTATCCCTGGACTCGCTGCTGTACCGTCTCGGGGGGTTCGATCTAGAGGCCCGCGGGAATGTCCTGCTCGACGACGCTACCTGCTCGGTAACGGAGGCTTCTGCAAGCTGGAACGGGCATGTTCTTACGGACTTGACCGCGTCCCTGGACCTGGGCGGGTACAAAGCCGCTGCGGAAGCCCAATACACCACGGTAGTCGGCCGGTCCAGCCTTTCCTCGAGGCTTAGCGCCCGTATCGACTCGGACGTTGTGGTTGGCCAGTCTGGAATTCGAGGAATCCCCTCAGCCCTGGAATCCTTCAATCTCGAGGCCGTTGCCCACGGTTTCTCATGGAAAAACATCCGCCGTGAACAGGATTACCGGGTATTTCTCGCGAGAAGCCCCGGGATCACGGAGCTTTCTACGGGAGAGGAGCTTGGTTTCTCCGGTTTCATCGTGGACTCAGGGGAATTCTCCCTGTCCTCCCCCGAGGGAAAGCCGATCGCTTTCGATGCCTCCGGTTTTGTGTCCAAGAACAATCTTTCGATGGATGTAACCGGGATTCAAGTCAATGCGGGATTCCTATGGGGCCTCACGGGACTGTCCGCGGCCTCGGTCGATTCCGGAACGCTCTCAGGGGACTTACGGGTTTCGGGTCTGCTCAACGATCCTGAGTTCTCCGGTGTCCTCCGCGGCAATTCAGTGACCGTGAGCGTCCCCTCGGTTTCCAGCGTTTCCTTCGGGCCCTTTGACTTTACCATTCAGGCCGATAAGAAGGACTTCCTGCTTCCTCCAGTCAAGATACGCGCCAAAAAGGGAGGTTTTTCCCTGGAAGGGCGGGTCGGTTTCGAGCGCTGGATTCCCGCGTCGGTATCCTTGAAAACATCGGTTCTCGAAACCGAGCCCGTGCGAATCGACGCCAAGAACGCCCTTTTTTCAGCCTCCGGCTATGCCCGATGGAATATTGACGCCGAATTGGCCGACGGGCGGCTTTCCGTAATCGGGGATGCCGCATATGAGCGGGGCTCTATCGCGGTGTTTTCCAGGTCCTCGGGACAGCCGGCCGGCGCGTCCGGCGGGATCATGGACAATTTGAATATCGACTTGTCCCTTTCCATAGGCAAGAAGGTTGAATTCCGCTGGCCTACCGATGAACTGCCCATCATCAACGGACTCCTTCAGGCGGACGAGCCCCTGCGGCTCTCCCTCGACACCGCTTCCCACCGCTTTTCCCTGAAGGGAACGGCGAACCTGAAAGGCGGGGAAATCTTTTACGTGAAGCGGAGTTTCTACCTGCGCCAGGGCAGCATCGTCTTCAACGAAAACGAGTCCATCTTCGACCCCCTCATAAGTTTTCGGGCGGAAATAAGGGAACAGGACGATCAGGGAGGGCCCGTAAGAATCATCCTTTCCTCCGATAAGCAGCCCCTGTCCAGGTTTTCTCCCCAATTGTCCGCGGATCCGCCCAAATCGGAGCTTGAGATTCTTTCCCTCCTTGGACAGGCGGCGATCGGCGATACGAGCCGGGAGAATATCGTAAGGGATACCGTAATCACCGCATCGGACCTTTTTACCCAGCTGAGCCTGTTCAGGCAGGCGGAAAACGGCGTTCGCGACCTCCTTGGCCTGGACCTTTTCTCCATCCGTACCCTGATACTCCAGAACGCCATCTTCGGTCCCGCCATGAAAACCGACGCCGAGACCCCCATGACGATCGGTAACTATTTCGACAATACGACTGTTTACATGGGCAAGTACCTGGGGTCGGCCATGTACGCCGACGCGCTTTTGCACTTCAGTTACTACGATCCCAAGTCGGATCAGAATACGGGCAAGGAGCAGAGCGTCTTCGAGAACATGCTGATACAGCCCGAATTCGGCCTAGAGGTGACGACACCGTTCTTCCTGCTGCGTTGGGGCATAACCCCGGGACTGACAGAGGAAGCCCTGCGGACCCTCTTCGTGGCCGATAATTCGGTAACCCTCTCGTGGAAGTTTTCATACTGACCCCATTTGTGATATAGTACAGCGAGCGCTGCCTCGGACGGATACCCGCCGGGCGCGACGCAGTTTCAAGGAGCCCCCGCAATGCGCACAAGATTTTTTGCCCTCATCCTGACGCTGGCAGCGAGCCTAGCCGTCTCGGCGCAAACCGCCTCGGACTGGTACCAGGGAAAACCCATCCGGGCAGTGACCTTTGACGGTCTCAGGAACGTTTCCGAGACCGAGCTTTCGGGGGTTTTCTCCTCGTATACCGGCAAGAATTTTTCCGACGACATGTACTGGGAAATTCTGCAAAAGCTTTATTCCCTGGAATACTTTGACGACATTACGCCCCTGGCCCTGCCCGGCGATAAGGACCGAAACTCGGTTCTTCTCCAGTTCACGGTGAAGGAAAAGCCCGTCATCGGCAAGATTTCCTTCAGCGGGGAGGATAAAATCCGGCGGGGCGATCTCCTGACGAAGGTTGCCCTCAAGGAAGGGGATATATACAACGAGCTGAAAAGCCGTTCCGACGAGCGGGCCCTGAGGGATTATTATCTCGAGAAGGGTTATGCCAACGCCAAGGTGTCCTCTTCGGTCACCGCCGACGGGGACGGGAGCTTAACGCTCCTTTTCACCATCTCCGAGGGAAAGCAAACCGTCGTTTCGGCCATCAACTTCGAGGGAAATCAGGTAATCGCGACCAGGACCCTCAAGGGCATCCTTAACCTCAAGGAAGCGAAACTGCTGTCTTCGGGGACCTTCCGCGAGGTGGTCCTGGAGGCGGATAAGGTGGCGGTAAAGAACTACTATACCGAGCGGGGCTATATCGACGCGGAGGTGCTCGATGTGCGCAGGACCGTAGACGCCCTGTCCGACAAGGACAAGAACCTGCTGACCCTAACCTTCGTCGTGAACGAGGGGGAACAGTACACCTACGGAGGCACCCTCATCGAGGGCAATTCCATATTCAAGACCGACGAGCTCCTTTCGAAGATTAGGCTCAAGGAAGGGGACGTGATGAATCTCGGGCGTTTTGAGGAGGGTTACCAGGCCCTCGCGGACGTCTATTTCGAGAACGGCTACACCTCCAACTACCTCAGCAAGCGCGAGGAGCGGGACCCTGAGAAGCGAAGGGTATCCTACGTTATTTCCGTAGTCGAGAGCGAGCGGAGCCACATTGAGCACATCATCATCCGGGGAAACACGAAAACGAAGGAAAAGGTGATCCTGAGGGAGTTTACGATTGAGCCGGGGGACATCTTTTCCAAGGGAAAGCTGATCGACAGCGTGCGCAATCTCTATAACCTACGGTATTTCTCCACCGTGGCGCCGGACCTCGTTCAGGGTTCCGAAAACAACCTCGTAGACGTTATCGTTAACCTCGAAGAGCAGTCTACCGCGTCGGTTCAGTTCGGCGTTACATTCTCGGGGGTTACCGACGCCGATTCCTTCCCCCTTTCCGTATTCGTTCAGTGGGAAGACAAGAACCTCTTCGGCAACGGGCAAACCCTATCCACAAACGTAACCGCCTCCCCGGATACCCAGGATCTTTCCCTCGGTTTCTCCCAGAACTGGTTCCTGGGAACCCCCCTCACCGTAAGTTTCAACCTTTCCCTTTCACATCAGCAGCTGTACGCCTATCAGGATATCCTCTACCCGGTCTTCAGCGATTCCTATTTCGACGACAACGGGATAGTTCCGGATCCCTATACATCGGCGGAAGAATACGCCGCGGCCACCTCGGTGGACGACTCGTTCCGCATGAAGTACGACCGCTGGAAATACGGCGTGGGAGCCTCCACGGGGTATCGTTGGAACCCGAATTTCGCCATGCTGACGCTGCGGGGAGGCGTAAACTTCTCTGTAGTCCAGAACTTTTACGACGACAAGCTCTATCGGCCCGCGGACAAGGGCATCCGGAATCAGCACGGCGGCTGGTCCTGGAGCAATTCCGTCTGGTCCCGCCTCTCCCTGGATGACCGGGACCTAAATTACGATCCTTCCACCGGTTGGTTTGCCAGCGAACAGGTAACCTTGTACGGCATCCTCCCCGAAATCGAGACCCAGTACTACATGCGCTCTGATTCCAAGGCCGAGGCATACCTTACCCTCGTCGACTACCCGGTTACCAATGTGTGGAACCTCAAGCTCGTGCTCGCCGGATACTCGGGAATATCCTTCCTCCGCTCCGTGGACGGAAACGAGATCAGCGACACCAGCAAGCTATACGTGGACGGCATGTTCATTGGGCGGGGATGGAACAGTCTCTACTCCACCGTTCGCGGGGATCTCCAGCTCAATCACTGGCTGGAGCTCCGCCTTCCCCTGGCGCCCGGGGTCATCGCCGGCGATTTTTACCTCGACGCGGTGGCCGTCAAGGACCGCCTGGAAGACATTGGCAGCCTTTCGCTCGACGATTACTACTTCAGCTTCGGCCCGAGTCTCCGCTTTTCGATTCCCCAATTTCCCCTGCGCCTGATGTTCGCGAATACCTTCCGCATCCAGGACGGGAAGTTCGAGTGGGGCAACGGTACCGGACCGGACTGGAAATTCGTGCTTTCCTTCAACATTGCGAATCTTTAGGGAGAATAGGACATGAAGAAAACCATCATCGCCGCCCTGGCGCTATTCCTGGCCGCGGCCACCGCTGGCGCCCAACAGATCACGAAATTCGCTGTAGTGGATACCGCGAGGATTTACGCGTCCTTTTATCGGGATTCCCGCAGCGTACGGGACTATGAGGCCAAGAAAACCCAGTATCAGGGCGAGATTAAGCGCATGGGCGATGAGATCAAGAAGCTTCGCCAGGACAAGGTTGACGCCGAAACCGCGGGAGACCAGAACAGGTCGGCCATGCTTGAGTCTCAAATCACCGCTAAGACCAATTTCCTCGTGGATTACTCCAAGGTCAAGAACGCCGAACTGGATGACATAAAGAAAAAACTCATCACCGACGACGATTTTTACTCGAGTCTCTACGACCGAATCCGTTCCATCGCCGAGGCTGACGGGTACAGCATGGTCCTAAGCCTCCAGGAAAACGGATCGATCATCTGGTACAGCCCGACGGTAGACATAACCGAAAAGGTGCTGCGGGCCATGACCAATCAGTAATAACGGGACCCCTCCCGCCGCCATGTCCGACCTCACTCCCATGATGGCTCAATACCTCGGAATACGGGAACAGTACCGCGACGCGGTGCTGTTTTTCCGGCTCGGGGATTTTTACGAGATGTTCAATGAGGATGCCGTCGAGGTGAGCCGGCTACTGAACCTCACCCTCACGAAACGGGGCGGAAACCCCATGTGCGGCATTCCCTACCACGCTTCCCGGGTGTATATTGCCCGGCTCCTGAGGGCGGGAAAGAAAATCGCGATTTGCGAACAGGTAACCGTGAATGCCCCCGGGAAGGGTCTTGCCGAGCGAAAGGTGGTGGAGGTAATCACCCCTGGAACGGCAGTGGATGAGGATTACCTGGAAAGCGGGATAAACAATTTTCTCGCCTGCCTTTCCCGCGTCGAAAGGTCTGGACAGCGGTACGTAGCCATGGCGTGGATTGACGTTTCCACGGGTGAGCTTTCAGCCTCTTCCCAGCTCGTCTCCTCCGGAGGGACAGGCGAAGCCGCTGAGTTTTTGCGGCGGGAGATCGGCAGGCTTCAGCCCAGGGAGGTTCTGGTTCAGCAGTCCTTGCTAGATTCCCTGCCTGAGGCGTCGGAGATCTGCTCCTCAGTTCCAGGGATGGTCGTAAATCGCTATCCTGACTGGAGTTTTAACCGCGATGCAGCCTTTCGCAGGCTTTGTGCGCACCTTCGGGTCTCAAGTCTTGCGGCCTTTGGCCTCCAGCCGGACGATCCCGTGCTCCCCGGTGCTGCCCTTCTTCTGGAATACCTCGAGTCTACTGCCGGAACGGCGATAGCCCATGTGGACGGAATCAAGGTAGTCACGGAGGGAGAATTTGTCTCCATCGACGACGCGACCAGGAAAAATCTGGAATTGACCCGGAATTTACGGGAAGGGGGCGAGGGCTATACCCTCCTTGAGGTGTTGGACCATACGAGAACCTCCATGGGGAAGCGTCTCCTCCGTTCCTGGATCCTTTCACCCCTGGTGGATCCTTCCTCGATCAATGAGCGAACCGACAAGGTCGATGTTTTGTACCGGGACCAGCGTCTTCTCTCCCGTGTAAGGGATCTCCTGTCGGGAATTCTCGATATCGAGCGCCTCGCGGGGAGAGTCGGCATGGGACGGGCCCACGGCAAGGATTTGGTGGCGCTTTCAAAAAGCATCACGCTCTTTCTTTCGTTAACGGAGCTTTCGGATAGGGACTTGTTTTTTTCCGGCGGGCTCGCGCCGGACGAGCTGTCTACCCTTCGCGAACTTACGCAGCTGCTGGACCGTTCCCTTGAGGAGGACGCCCCGACGGTGCTCAACGAAGGGGGCTTGATCCGTGAAGGCTGGTCTGCCAAGCTCGATGAATTGCGGGCCCTCAGGGACAACTCCCGTTCCGTTTTGGAAGATTACCTCGGGGAAGAACGGGAGCGAACGGGCATTCAAAACCTGAAGATTCGGTATAACCGGATGTTGGGCTACTATCTGGAGGTGTCCAAGGGAAACCTTTCCTCGGTTCCCTCCCACTTTATTAGGCGCCGGTCCCTGGCCGCGGGAGACAGGTTTACCACCGACAGACTGGTGGAACTGGAAACGGAGCTCAACGGAGTTTCTTCCGGAATTGTGGAGCTGGAACAGGATTTATTCATAGAGATACGGGCCAAGGCTGCGGAGCATTTACCGATACTGTCCAGGGCCGCCCGGGCCGTGGCGGTAGCGGACGTTATCCAATCCTTTGCCAGGGCGGCCACCGTGTATGCCTGGGTTCGGCCAACCTTCTCGGATGACGGGGGCATGCTCATCGTCGACGGCAGGCATCCCGTAGTGGAAGCCCATCTTCCTTCGGGGGAATTCGTACCGAACGGCATAGAGCTTTCCTGCGCCGAAGGGGAGGGGATTCCTTCCTTCGCTCTTATTACCGGACCGAACATGGCAGGAAAGAGCACCTTCCTCAGGCAAACGGCCCTCATCGCCCTTATGGCCCAGATCGGTTCCTTCGTTCCCGCCTCTTCGGTTCGCCTGGATCCCGTGGACCGGGTATTTTGCCGCGTCGGGGCGTCAGACAACCTGGCCCGGGGGGAATCCACCTTCCTGGTGGAAATGACCGAAACCGCCCTGATCCTGAGATCCGCCACCAGAAAAAGCCTCGTGATCATGGACGAGGTCGGCAGGGGGACTTCCACCGAGGACGGCCTGTCCATCGCCCAGGCCGTGACGGAATACCTCCTTCATCATGTAGGGGCCCGAACCCTCTTCGCTACGCATTATCATGAGCTTTCCAGGATTACCCACCCCCGTTTAGGCGACTGGTGCCTGGAGATACTGGAAACGGAGGGAAACGTGGTTTTCCTCAAAAAGATTAAAAGCGGCGCCTCGGGCAATTCTTACGGTATCCATGTGGCCCGTCTCGCGGGAATTCCGGAACCCGTGCTTCAGCGGGCCCAAACCCTGCTTAACGAGCATGTTTCCGCATCTCCCTCCGGTGCCTCGACTCCGCCCGAGGCTTTTGGGAAGGACGCGGGCAATACGCCCGCGACGGAAAGTTTTCTCTTTTCCGAGGAAGAGATGGTCATCGACGAAATTCTATCGATAGATACGGATAGGTGCGCGCCGATCGAAGCCCTCCAGATCCTGGACAGGATGAAAAAACGCCTTTCGGGCCGTTAATTTCATGCGCGATGCGCGAAGGATCGCGACAAGCTTGTCGTGAGCCCGTCATCCCTGTTTCGAACAACCCTTTCCTCCCTGATCGCTCCCATGGCCTGCTCCCGATGCGGTATGCCTTCGGAAACCGGATTCTCGATTTGCGGATCCTGTCTGGAGCTCATGAAGGCCCGCGCCCGGGAGGGACAAAGGGGGCGCTGCGACAGATGCGGCCGTCCCCTCATTTCGGCTCTTCAAAGATGCGTTGCGTGCCGTGAAAAGGACGGGCCTTTCTGGCTGGATCGTCTACTTCCCCTCTTTCCCTATTCTCCCTTTTCCCAGGAGATCCTGACGCGGTGGAAGATCGGCGGGGAACGGGGGCTAGCGGAACCCTTTGCAGAATTGATGTACCTTGCCCTTGACGCGGTGAAAGGCGGTTCATTCACGGTAATACCCGTTCCTCCGCGTCCGAACAAGCTTCGGGAGAAGGGGTGGGATCAAATGGAAGACCTCGTTCGGATACTTTCGCGAAAACATCGAATCTCCGTTGCCCGCCCGCTGTATCGAACCGTTGGAATACAGCAAAAAAAACTGGGCCACGAAGCCAGGCTCCGTAACCTTCAAGGCGCCATAGGGTGCCGAAGCGACCCGGAGCTCAACGAAACGGTCGTCATTGTCGACGACCTCGTCGCTACGGGTTCGACCCTCTCATTTTGCGCCGAGGCCCTAAAGCGCGCCGGGGTAGGGAAGGTATGGGGGATGGCTTTGTTTTATGATTGACCGATTGCCGGTCTTGACATTGTGGGCCAACTACGGTAAAGTCATCAGTGAAAGTATAAGATTCTATAAAAAGGGAGTCGTTCGAACGGCTCCTTTTTCATATACGGACCCAATTGAACATGACCCGATAGGGTCGGGGAGTCACTCGGCAGTGGATTATATCGCTCCGGACAAGATACCGTATTATCAGGATTGCGAGCCTCTCGTAAGCGGTTTGGGCTATGGACTCGTGGAGCTGACGGTATTCAAGAAGAACGCGGCGTGGCAGGTAAAGATCGTGATAACCGGCCCCGAGGGCGTTGGAATCGCGGATTGTACCAAGGTTCACCGGGCGATCCTGCCCCGGCTTGAAGCCCTGCTCAACTCTCAGGATATGTACGTAGAAGTAACCTCCCCGGGTTTGGACCGCGTGCTCAAAAATGCCGCGGAGTTTCCCCTTTTTACCGGCAAGGGCGTGAAGGTGTGGGACGCGACCGTATCCGATTGGGTTTCGGGTACCGTAGTGTCCTCCGATTCACAGCAAGTGATCCTGCGCACGGAGAACGGGGAAAAGGCCTTCGCCTTCGCCAATATTTCGAAGGCCAAGCTGGCGGGTACCCGCTAGAGGCCAATGAAGGAATCAGCGGAGATACCCGTCGACACCGGGAATCTCCTTACCGGGACGGCTTGGTCGACGGTTTGAACCTCGCGGCCGCCCTAGGCATTGCCTAACGGAACAACTAAGGAACCATCTAACGGAGCACAAGGAGTTTTTCATGTCCGCAGAAATGGCAGAAGCGATACGCCAGCTCGTTCAGGAAAAAGGTATCGACGAGGATCTGGTCCTCAAAATGATCGAGGATACCCTCAAAGCAGCATATAAACGGAAGTACGGGACTAACGACAACGCGGTGGTAACCTTTAACGAAACCCGCACGGACGTTTCCATTTATTCCAGAAAGACCATCGTGGATGGAGTGTATAACCCGGTTATCGAAATCGAGCTCGAAGAGGCCCTGGAGCTCGACCCGGAATGCGAGATCGGAGACGAGCTCCTCATTGAGGTCGATCCCAGGGAATTCGACCGAATTTCGGTCCAGTCCGCCAAGCAAACCGCCCATCAGTCGATCCGCGATATCCAGAAGGACAGTCTCTATTCTGAATATAAGGATAAGGTAGGGGAGATCATAATCGGCTACTACCAGCGGGAACGGAACGGCAACATCTACGTGGATCTCGGGAAGGTCGAGGGTATTTTCCCTAAGAAATTCCAGTCTCCCCGGGAGTCTTTCCGTCAGAACGACCGCATTAAGGCCATGATTTCCGAGGTCAGGAAGACCCAGACCGGTCTCCAGATCGTCCTCTCCCGGACCGACCCTGATTTCGTGCGGCGCATAATGGAGCTTGAAGTACCCGAGATCTATGACCGTACCGTGGAAATACACAAAATCGTCCGGGAGCCGGGCTACCGCACCAAGGTCGCCGTTTGGTCTCACCGGGAAGACGTGGATCCCGTCGGGGCCTGCGTCGGCCTCAAGGGCGTTCGAATACAGGCGGTTATCCGGGAGCTCGAGGGGGAGAAGATCGACATTCTCAAGTACGATCCCGATCCCCGAGTGTTTATCCGGAACGCCCTTTCGCCTGCGGAAGTCAACGAAGTGGTCATTCTCGACGAGGTTAAGCGCTCGGCCCTCGCCGTGGTGGCGGACCAGCAGTTCTCCCTAGCCATCGGCAAGCAGGGGCTCAACGTCCGATTGGCCAATCGCTTGGCCGATTGGAGCATTGACGTTAAAACCGACGAGCAGTTCGCGGAGATGGACCTTACGGCGGAATCGCGAAAAGCCGTTCAAGACCTCTTCAGCGACGATGTCCCGGTGGAAGAAATATCGGACGTGGCCGAAATGCCCGGAATCACGGAAGAGCTCGTCTCGATACTCCGCGGTAACGGCATCGAAAAGATTGAAACCCTGCTGTCCATGGCCGACGACGATATCAATGCCTTGGAGGGCATGACTGAGGAAAGCTTTGCCGCTCTCGGCGGGCTTATGAACGAGAATCTCGAAGTGGTGGAAAGCGCTCCCGATACCGAAGCGGTCCTTGCGGCCGAGAGTCTCCCCGCCGAAGAGGAAGCTGAAGAAGAGTACGAATGCCCCGAATGCGGGTCTGCCATAACGATCGATATGACAACATGTCCCAATTGTGGTATTGGTCTCAGCTTTGAATACGAGGACGAGGAATAGGATACTGTATGGCCGAAGATCTTGAGAATACACAGAAACCAAAGGTTATTCTGAACAAACAGAAGAAAACCGAACCGTCTCCCTCTGACCAAGCCCAGGCAGGCTCTTCCTCGTCTCAAGGCGAGAAGAAGAAGGTTGTCGTCGTTAAGAAGAAACCCCACGTTCCTTCGGGTGACCAGCCCGAAACGGCTCCCAAAAGGACTGTTCACGTGGTGCCCGTTCATCAGGCCGATTCTGACAAGGCTACTCCCGCGGCGGCGCAGCCTCAGTCTCAGCCCGCGGCGGCGCAGCCTCAGTCCCAGGAACGGAAGCCCGAGAGCGATGGTCCCGCGCCGGAACGGCGCAAAGCTACGTCCATCGAGTTGAGTCCCCCCAGGCCGAACGTAAAAGTCGGCAATCTCGCCGATCGCGGAAGGCCCGGACAG
>QKDA01000119.1 GCA_003246765.1 Spirochaetales bacterium
CAACGGAACCTACGATGAGGACGGCAAGTACGAGGCTTATGAATCCAAAGAGGGGGCCATCAAGGCCTTCAATCTCGGTTTCGCCCTCGAGTACGGCGTCAACGACTTCATCAGCGCCGCCGTTCAGTGGGCCCCCGGCGTCAATCTCTGGTCGGAAAGGGACATGATTATTCATCCGTTATTTCCTGATGCTACCGCCAATGTAAATGGTCTTTATGATATCTTTGCTGGTGCCAAGATTCAGGTTGTCGGAACCGCTGCCCCTGTCAAAAGCGAGCAGATTCGTTTCGCTGTGGCTCCTGGAGTGAAGATTCCCCTTCCTGGTGCAGATTTTATTGCCCAATTTGACAATCTTATGGATGAGAAGGATGTCACGGTTGCTGATCCTGACCTTCACGCTCTTGGCCTGGGCGCCCGTCTCTATGCGGACTACGTGGTAACCCCTGCGCTCTTCGTAAACCTCTATTCCGAGTACATATATTTTATGGAACGAACTGACGTTCTTCTGGAACCCACTTCGGAAGCTGATGAAGATACTTCCAAGGTTGACGTCGACTACGGCTACAGCCTGAAGGTCGAGTTCGAGCCCAACTACACCATGGATCTCTCGGAGACCACCAGCCTCAACCTCGGCCTTCCCGTTACCTACAGCATGACCCCGGACATGAAGATTAACGGCGAGACCGTTAAGGACACCGCTTCCAGCGACGTCGCCGTGAAGCCCGGAATCAGCCTCTTCCTCAAGGGTCTCATGATCCCCACGGAATTCAAGGTGAGCTTCTCCCAGCCCGTCTACGGCACCAATACCGGCGCCGCGCAGTCGGTGACCTTCCAGATCAAGAACTACCTCAAGTTCTGATAGAAGGTAAGGAAAACGAAAACTGGCCGCAAGGCCGGTTTTTTTTATGAGTTCAGCATTTGCCCGTAAGGGGATAGGGGCGAAAAAAAACGCGAACCCGAAGCGGGTCCGCGCCTTTCTTATGCGATCAGAAGCTCTTACGCTTCCTTCACCATCTTGGCGAGCATCTTGCCCCGCTCCCGGAGCAGGGCAAGGTCTCCCTCGGAGGGGATACCCTGCCACTCTACGGACTCGAGGTTCGTCCACTTGAAGCCGGCGATACGCTCCTCGTATTCCTTCTTCGCTCCCCCGACCCAGCCCCAGCTGCCGATACGGAGTACCTTTTTTCCGGTAAAGTGCTTGCGCTCGAAAAGGTCGAGTACGTGGGCCATGGGGGGGAACATCTTGTATTCGTAGGTGGGCATGGCGATGACGAGACCCGCGGCCCGGTAGGCGTCCGAGAGAACGAAGGACGCGTCCGTGTCGGGAACCTGGTGCTGCACGCAGCGCACTCCCTCCGCCTCAATGCCTTCCACCACCGCGTCTACCCCGAGTTTGGTATAGCCGTACATGGAACCCCAGATCACGCACACCTCTTTTTCGCACGCCTCGCCGGTGTTGTAGCCCGCGAAACGGGCGTAGCGTTCGCAGATCTCCCTCGGGTATTTCCTCCATACGATGCCGTGGCTCGGGGCGATTACCGCGGGCTCGAAGGCCGAGAGCTTGTCTATGGCCTTTTTTACGAAGGAGCTGAAACTCGCGACGATGTTGGAATAGTAGCGGAGGGATTCGGCGTAGAAGGCCTCGTGCTCCTCTTTCGTGAATTCGTCGTCGAACACTCGGTCTCCCAGGGCGCCGTAAGAACCGAAGCCGTCGCAGCTGAAGAGGATTTTCTCGGACCGGTCCCAGGTCATCATGGTTTCGGGCCAGTGGATGTTCGGGGTTTCCACGAACTCCAGGATCTTCCCGTTGCCCAGGTCCAGGGAATCGCCGTTCTTTACCTCCCGGAGGTTATCCGTGATCTTGAAGAAGTTCCGGACCATGGCGATCCCCTTGGGGGTGGAGATAATCTGAACCCCCGGGTTGCGGCGCCTAATTTCCGTGAGAAAGGCGGTATGATCGGGTTCCAGGTGGTTGAGTACGAGGTAATCGACGGCCTCGAAGGAAAGGCCGACGGTCGCGAGCTGTTCCTCGAATTGCTGAACCGAGCCGGACCAGTCCTTAATCAGGTCGATGAGGGCCGTCTTTGCCCCCCGAACCACGTAGGAATTGAGGGTCACTCCCGAGGGAATGGGCCAAATGCCCTCGAATCGGGCCTCGCTGTAAATGTCCGCGTGCACGGCGTATACGGTTTCGCAAATTTTATGAGCTTTCATGGGTGCCTCCACGATTTGGTGTAGCGATTATATCCGCTCCCCCCTCTTTTACTCAACCGCCGCCGCCCTGTTCGCGCCTTAGGAAAAAGGGTAGAATCCCCTACCTATGAAACTTGCCCTCGCACCCATGGCAACCCTGAGCCACGAGGCCCTCAGGCTTCTCATCCACCGCTACGGCGACCCGGACGAATACTTTTCCGAGATGATTCATGCCCCGTCCTACGTCGCGGGGGGAAAATACGAGCCCTACTACGTGCGCACCGCCCCCGCGCCGGAGCGGATGGTATGGCAGATTACGGGCCCCGAGGAAGGGCCCATCGCCAAGGCCGCGGTCATGCTCGCTCCCCTGGGCGGTTTGGGGCTCGACCTCAACATGGGCTGTTCGGCTCCCGACATTGCGCGTCACGGCGCCGGAATAGCCTGGATGCTCAAGGACCCCGGGGAAACCGCTTCCATGGTGGCCTTGGTGCGGAAGGAACTGGATTCCGCGGGCTTTTCCCGGTCTCCCTCGGGAGGCCCCTTCCGGTTGGGGGTAAAACTCCGTCTCGGCGCCGAGGAAAACCCCGAGGGGCTCCTCTCCTTTTGCCGGGTCCTCATCGACGCTGGGGTTACCCAGATAACCCTGCATCCCCGAACGAAATCGGAGAAATACGGCCGCCCCGCGCGGTGGCGTTTCGTGGCCGAGCTCGCCCGGGAGCTGCCGGTTCCCGTGTACGGCAACGGCGACATCGCCTCCGCCCGGGACGCCCTGGAAACCGAGCGGGCTTGGGGCGAATCAGGCATAGCCGCCCTCATGATCGGAAGGGGAGCCGTGACGAGGCCCTGGGTTTTTTGGGAAATCGGGAGGCTAAAGGCCGCCGCTGAAGGTAACGTCCGGTCGACCCTCCCGCCTCCGCCAATCGATCACCTGGAAGTGTCGCGGTTTTTTCTCTCGGCCCTGGCGGAAAGCCAGCCCGCGGAATTTCAGCTTTCCCGGGCCCGGCGTTTTTTCTTTTACTACTGCGATAATTTCACCTTCGCCCACCATATCAAGATGAAGATCCAAAACGCGCAAACCCCCGAGGCTATCGGGGGTTTGCTGGATAGTTATTTCGGCGAGGTCCCGGAAGACCGGCTGCTTTACTTCTGAAAGATAGCGGTAAACTTCTCGAGGATGACGCCGCTGGCGGGCCTGGCGTCGATGTCCGTAAGCTTTCCCTTTCCCCGGTACCACTCGATGAGGGGCGCCGTTTGGGCCCGGTACACTTCGAGACGTTTGGAAATGGCGTCAACCTTGTCGTCCTCCCGGACGAAGAGTTCGCCGCCGCATTTGTCGCATACCCCTTCCTTCGCGGGGGGCATGGTGACTACGTGATAGTTTCTGTTGCAGCCCCGGCATACCCTGCGGCCCGAGAGGCGCGAGACTACCTCGTTGTCGGCAATGTCGAAATTGACCGCCGAGTCCACCTCTACGATTCCCGCGAGAGCCTCCGCCTGTGGAATCGTGCGGGGAAACCCGTCGAGAATGAAGCCCCGATTCGTATCGTCCTTGGAAAGCCGTTCCTTCACGAGGGCGATGGTGATGTCGTCGCTGACGAGCTGTCCACCGTCAATGATGGCCTGAACCTTCAGTCCGAGGGGGGTCTTCTCGCGGATCGCGGCGCGGAAAATCTCGCCCGTAGAGATATGGGGAATGGAAAACCGTTCCGCCACCAGCGCGGCGAGGGTACCCTTTCCCGCTCCGGGGGGGCCTAAAAAGATCAGTTTCATCAGGGGCTCCTTACGTGGGATAGCCAATGATACCCCTAAAAAAAAAGTCCTTCAAGGGGGCTGTGCCGTGGATTGATAAACCGGTGCGTGTAGGGTAGAGTTGTAGTGTGACCACCATAAAGCGCCTGCCCCAGCGACTCTTCCTCGCATCCTTTCCCTTGGTATGGCTGCTTTACGGGGCCGCGGGCCTTGGGGAGATCGGGTTCCTTCCCGACGTGCTTTCCCCCCTCCTTTCCTTCCTCGCCGCCCTGGCCCTTTTACTCGCCGGGAGGCAAAGCAAAGCCTACCGCCCCAGTTGGTACCTGCTCGCCGCGGCCGCCGCGGTCTGGGGGCTCGCTGACGGCATCTGGGCGGTTCTCGAGGCCGCCGGAAGGAACCCGGCCGCCAACGATCCCCTGAACCTTCTCTACTTGGTCCCGAACCTCGCGATTCTCGCCTCCATCGCGTTTATGGCCTTTACCCATTGGAACCGATGGACCTCGGTTCAGTTTGCCCTTGACAATACCGCACTGCTCCTCAGCTTTTTGGGCCTGTTCTACTTCGCCTTCCTTACCCCCCTGCTCGACAGCGCTGATCTCGGCCCGGTCCGTTTCGCGGTATCCATCGCCTATATCCTGAGCGACGCGTTGATCCTGACGCTGCTCTCCTCGGTACTGGTTACCCTGCATCCGAGGAACATCCCTCGGACCGTGGTTTTGGTAGTCGCGGGCGCCCTGGTCTATACTGTCACCGATTTCGTATATGTCTATCAGGACTGGACCGGCCATTTTCAGTCCAATCAGGCCATTGACATCTTATATATGCTCTCCTTCGCCCTCCTGGGTTTCGCGGGGGCTTATTTCCATTATTTTCCCACCTCCCTTCAGCGCACCCGGGAACGGGTGGTTTCACGGTACGGAATCATCAACCGTTCCCTCCTCCTGCTGATTTTTCCCCTCCTGGTCCTCTTTCAACAGGGCTTAACCGCCGCTAAGATGGGTTTTTTCCTGGTAGTCCTCTCCGTCCATCAGGGGATCAGCATCCACCTTCGGGGGAGGGTGCTCCGCTCCATCGCGGAAGAGGAGAACCGCCGGCTTACCGCCCGCATGGATCTCCTGATCGCCGACAGGACCCGGGAGCTGGAGGTAATGAGCCAAACCCTCCAGAACCTCATCATGAGGGACGAGATCACGGGTCAGTTTAACCGCAAGCACTTCATTGAAGCCCTGGAGAAGAGCATTGCGGAGGCTTCCGAGGGAGTCAGGCTCTGGTTTATTCTCGTAGACTTTGACCGGTTCAAGTCGATCAACGACACCTACGGCCACGACGTGGGGGATACGCTGCTTCGGGTCATCGGCCGTCGGCTCGAGACCCTGGCCTCGGCCTCGGTGAGTCTCGCGCGCCTCGGCGGAGACGAGTTCGGCATCGGCGCGGAACTGCCGGCGAACGAGCCCGTACGGGACCTGGTTCACAAGATTCGGGAACTCATCGATCTTCCCGTAACGGTGGGCAAGTTTACCCTTCGCGTTACCTACAGCATCGGCGTCGCCTGTTGGCCCGTTGACGCGCGCTCGAGAAGCGACCTCATGCGCCACGCGGACATAGCCCTTTACGAGGCCAAGAAGAACCGTTCCCGCCGGGTGGCCTACTTCGAGCGGGAAACAAACGCCGCGGTGGAACGGCGCCATCAGCTGGACCTCGCCCTGGCCAAGGCCGACTTCGACCGGGAGTTCTCCCTGGTCTTCCAGCCCCAGTGTACCGTCCGCGAGCGCCGCCTGGTGGGCGCCGAGGCCCTGGTCCGTTGGGTATCCCCCGAGTTCGGCCCCGTCGGTCCCGACGAGTTCATCCCCGTGGCTGAGGAAAACGGGGTTATCCTTCCCTTGAGCGACTGGATCTCCCGCAAGGCCGTGGGCATGCTCGCGCGCTGGAACCTCGCCCTCCGCCGGGA